>NZ_JBITDL010000046.1:33814-60640 GCF_044454225.1 Streptomyces sp. NPDC051563 | reverse complement strand
GATCGACGTGCTCTGGGCGATGCTGCGTGACAAAAGGCTCTTCACCTCCGCCCCACCAGTCACGCAGGCGGCTTGACACGATCATTGAGATTCCTCCGGGAACGTGCGGGTCAGTGCCCGGCGGGGGTGAAGGTGGCGATCCGGCGGTCTGCCGGCGAGTACCCGCTGAGGGTGATGGTCGGGCCGTGCGTCGGCACCGAGGGGTCCGGGAAGTCGGCCGGGATCGGCCGCTGCCCGTCGGGGCGGCGGTCCACCGTGGTGAACGGGGGCGGGAACGGCGCCGTGCACTCGATCTGCTTCTCGTAGAACTGCAGCCAGCGCCCGTTGTCGAAGGTGACGGCCCCGATGATCCGGCCCTGGTAGCCGTAGACCCCGGTGAAGCGGCGCTCGGCCCGCGACCCCTGGGTGATCATGATCTCGGTGCCCATGGACGGGACGCCGACGGACTTGATGTTCACCCCGAACTGGGAGGACCAGAACGCCGGCACCCACAGGTGCGGGCGGCGGTCGGTGCTCTCGCTCATCATGTTGTGCGCGGCGGTCTCGGCCTGCGCCACGGCGTTGCCCCAGTGCTCCAGGGAGAGGAACTGGTAGCCGAACAGCGCGTGCGGGGAGCGGGCGACGTCGCCCGCCACGTAGATGTCGTCGGTGACGATCCCGCGCAGGTCGAAGGCCCGGCAGCCGGCGTCGCAGGCGATGCCGCGCGGACCCGCCCCGAGTCCGGAGCCCATCAGCCACTCGGTGTTGCGCTGGGCGCCGAGCCCGACGACCACCACGTCGCATTCCAGCGTGGTGCCGTCGGAGAGGTGCGCGGCGCGCACCCGGCCGGTGGAGTCGCCCTCCAGGGCGGTCACCGAGATGCCGGTCCGCAGGTCCACGCCGTTCTCCCGGTGGAGCTCGGCGGCCACGGCCCCGATCACCCCGCCCAGGGCGCCGACCAGGGGGCCGTTGCCGCGTTCGGCGACGGTGACCTCCAGTCCGCGTTCGCGGCAGGCCGAGGCGATCTCGGAGCCGGTGAACCCGGCGCCGATGACCAGGACCCGGCGCGGTCCCGCGGCCAGGGCACGGGCCAGGCCCGCCCCGTCCTCGCGGGTGCGCAGGGTGAAGACTCCGCCGAGCTCGCCCTCGGCCTCGTTCGGCCAGGGCCGCGCGCGGACCCCGGTCGCGATCAGGAGCCGGTCGTACGGGACCTCCTCGCCGTCGGCGAGCTTGACCGTACGGGCCGCCATGTCGAGGCCGGTGGCCGCGACGCCGAGGCGCCATTCCGCGTCGATGTCGCGCCGCCGGGGGAGCAGGGTGCGTTCGGCGTCGGCCTTCCCCAGCAGCACCTGCTTGGAGAGCGGGGGCCGGTCGTACGGTTCGTGGGGCTCGTCGCCGATCAGGGTCAGCGTGCCGGCGAAGCCCTTCTCGCGGATGACCTCGGCGGCGCGCAGGCCGGCCAGCGAGGCGCCGGCGACCACGATCCGGCCGGAGCGCTTGAGCTGGTCCAGGGCGGTGTCAGCCATCGGAGGCCTCCCCTCCGGAGCCGGAGCCGGAACTGGCACCGGAGCGGGCGGGGGCGGGGGCGGTGGCGGCCAGGTCCAGATCGTCCACGAGGATCGCCTGCACGGGGCAGGCGGCCGCGGCCTGGGCCACGCGCTCGCGCTGGGCGTCCTCGGCCTGCGGATCGTAGAGGAGCCCTTCGTCCCCGTGCATCGCGAAGACGTCGGGGGCGAGGAAGGCGCACTGTGCGTATCCCTGGCACCGGTTGAGATCGACGACGAGCCTCAGCAAGGTGTGGTCCTTTCGGCGCCCCCCTGGGCTTTCCGAACCAGCGTGCGCGCGCTGGTGCTAAGGAGCGCGTCAGGTACCGCCATCGGAGTGGTGTGCGCTCGCCCCTCGGCGGGCGGGCCGGCGGCGGCCCCGGCCCGAGCGCAGGATGTACGCGCTCACGAGCAGGGCCCATGCCGGGAAGACCAGCTCGGACCAGGGCAGGGAGGAGCCGGCCACCAGCAGCACCAGACCGGCGAGGTACCCGGTCAGGGCCAGCGGGCGCGGGAAGACCCCGAGCCGCCGGCCGATCGTGGAGGTCGCGAACACGAACACGGCGGCCATCCGCATCCCGTAGGTGGTCAGCAGCGTGTAGGCGAAGTGGCGGCCGAACTCCTGGGGCGCGTCGGCGTCCAGCACCGTCCCCGCGGCCGCGGCGGCGCCGAAGAGGCTGGCGACGAAGACCAGCCCGCTGCCCAGGAAGACCGTGGTGACGAACCGGTCCTCCGCTTCGCCGGAGTGCTCGCGCAGCGCGCCCATGAACCACAGGAAGGCGATGCCGGCGAAGGGTACGAGCTCCAGCGCTGTGGTGACCGCGTCCCGCTGCCCCGGAGTGACCTCGAGGTCGGCCGCGCCGCCTCCCTCCGGCAGGCCGATCCGGGCCAGCACGATCGCCGCCGCCATGAGGACGGCGAAGAGGACCCCCGCGAGCCCCGCCGCCCTGGGGGTGCTCAGGCTCTGTGCCGGGGGCGTCCCCGGTGCTTCTGGTCTCATTCGTCCAGCAAGCCCGGGGTACGGCCGTGATGCCAGCGGGGCCGCGCGCCCGGGTGACACGAGGCCCGGACGGGACCCCTGTCAGTCGAATGTAAGAAATGATTGACACAAGGTATGGATTCTTTTACCTTCGTGATGTCAAAGTTCTTCTACATGGGAGCGGGTGCGGGCCGTGGCCTTCGAAGAGAAGCGCGCATGGATCATGGGGGTGGTCGCGATCGTCGGGTACGCGGTCTACCTGGCCCTCGTCCTCGGCCGGTCCGGCGGCGGGGTCCCCCTGACATCGGTCCCCTACGTCTCCGCGCTGCTCTGGACGGTCGGGGGCGCCATCGCCGGCGCGATCCTGCTCAACATCGCGGTGGCGGTGGCCAAGCCCGGCGAGGCCGACGTCAAGGACCAGCGGGACAAGGAGATCGGCCGCCTCGGCGAGCACGCCGGGCAGTCCTTCCTCGTCATCGGCGCCGTGACCGCGCTGATCCTGTCGATGGCCGGCGCGGACCGCTTCTGGATCTCGAACGCCCTCTACCTGGGCTTCGTCCTCTCGGCGGTGCTCGGTTCGGCCGTCAAGCTCGCCGCCTACCGCTGGGGGTTCCAGTCGTGGTGAAGCCGACCGGCATCACGAACCGGATCAGGACCCTGCGCTTCGCGTGCGGCGAGATGACCCAGGCCGAGCTGGCGGAGCGCATCGGGGTGACCCGGCAGACCGTCATCGCCATCGAGAAGGGCCGCTACTCGCCCTCGCTGGAGACGGCCTTCAGGATCGCCCGGGTCTTCGCGGTACCGCTCGAACAGGTCTTCCAGTACGGAAACGGTGCGGACGAGGCAGACGAGGAAGGGACGGCGCCGTGAAGGCGATCGTGCAGAACGCGTACGGCTCCAGCGAGGTGCTGGAGCTCCGCGACGTCGAGACGCCGGGACCGGGCCCGGGGGAGGTGCTCATAGCCGTCCGGGCCGCCGCCCTGGACGCGGGCGTATGGCACCTGATGACCGGCAAGCCCTACCTGCTGCGGCTCCTCGGATACGGGCTGCGTGCACCCAAGGTGCCCGTGCGCGGCCGTGAGGTCTCCGGGCGGGTCGAGGCGGTCGGCGAGGGGGTGAGCGGCTTCGGGGTGGGCGACGAGGTGTTCGGCATCTGCGAGGGCTCCTTCGCGCAGTACGCGACCGCCCGGCAGGACAAGCTGGCGCACAGGCCCGCGGGACTGCCCCTGGCCGAGGCGGCCGCCCTCCCGATCTCCGGCCTCACCGCCCTCCAGGCGCTGCGCGACGCGGGGCGCGTACGGCCGGGGCAGCGGGTCCTGGTCATCGGGGCCGCGGGCGGGGTCGGCACCTTCGCGGTCCAGCTGGCGAAGGCGTACGGGGCGCACGTCACGGGAGTGTGCAGCACCGCGAAGACCGGGCTGGTGCGGGAACTCGGCGCGGACGAGGTCATCGACTACACCCGCGAGGAGTTCGCGGACGGCGTCCGCCGCTACGACCTCATCCTGGACACCGCCGGTAACCGGGCCCTGTCCCACCTCCGGCGCGCCCTGACCCCGCGCGGAACGCTCGTGATCGTCGGCGGCGAGGGCGGCGGCCCCTGGCTGGGCGGCATGGGCCGGATCCTGTGGGCGGCCCTGCTGAACCCCTTCGTCCGTCAGGGCCTGAAGGGCTTCGTCGCCGCGGAACGGCAGGCCGACCTGAAGATCCTGGGGCGGCACGTCGGCGACGGCACCCTGTCCCCGGCCGTCCACCTCACCTGCCGCCTCGCCGAGGCCCCGGACGCCATCGACCGGCTCCACCGGGGCGAGGTGCGCGGCAAGATCCTGATCGTGCCGTGACCCGGTGACCCGCCGGGCACGAGCCCGGCGGAGGCCGCCGCCAAGGCGGCGGAGACGATGCATCGGTGATGGCGCAGGGGCCCCCTTGCGTGTCGTGTGTGGTGTGGCGTGTGGCGCGGCCGCCCCGGGAACGGCCCGGCGGCCGTTCCCGGAGCGGCGGCGCACGCAGATCAGTTCGTCTCGTAGTAGCCGAAGATGTCGACGATCAGGTCTGCGGGCTCCCAGCCCTGGTTCCAGAAGTCGACGATGCCGTTGGCCCCCGAGCCCGCCTGCGCGAGGTTCGGGACGGTCGCGGCCTTGGTCCAGTTCAAGGTCGAGGAGACGGGCCTCTCGGGCCAGATGTTGGTGCCGTTCTCGTAGTCGGCCACCGAGTTCGGGTCCGGAGCGACCGAGAGGAAGCCGGGGCCGCGCGTGTTGGTGACCGTGGTGTTCAGGACGTAGCCGGAAATGCCGGGCTCGTCCGGGGAGAACGGGAAGGCGTAGTAGCCGCGTGCGGGGACCGGGCCGTCGGAGTTCGCGGCACGGGTGTCGACGGCACGGCCCGGCTCGTCGAGCGTCATGAGGGAACCGGAGCTGTCCGTGCTGTAGTTGCCGACCATGTCGACGACGACGTCGGCGGGCTGCCAGGATCCGTTGCGGATGGTCACCGATCCGTCGGCGGCGACCGGGACGATCACCGAGTTGGCGATCGTCTGCCCGCCGAGGAAGTTCAGGTTCGAGGTGGTGGGCGCCGGCTGGTCGCCCGGGTAGGCCGTCAGGTGACCGGCGTCGCGCGGGTTGGTGACGGTCACGTTGAGCGCGACGGCCGTGTACTGACCCCGCGGGAACTGGATCGTGAAGGATCCCTGGCCCGCCACCTGCCCCCGCTTGCCGCCCCGCCCCAGGCCCTCGCGGGTGTCGACGATGCGCACGGGAGCGCTCGGCGTGTAGCCACTGGCCTGCGTCCGGCTGAAGTAGCCGGTGACGTCCGCGATCAGGTCGATCGAGTCCCAGCCCCCGTTGTACAGCTCCACGAAGCCGTCCTTGCCGACCGGAACGATCACCAGGTTCGGCACCGTCTGGCCGGGGGCGAAGTTGAGGTTCGACGTGGCCGGCCGCTCGCGGCCCGAGGCGAAGGCGATCACGTGGCCGCCGCTGCGGGCATTGGTGACGGTCACGTTCAGGGCCACCGCGGTGACTCCGGCCGGGATCTTGCCGTTTCCGGCCACCTTCACGCGGACGCCCTTGTACGCGGGCACCTTGGCCGCCGTGCCACCGATGCCGTTGCGGGTGTCCAGCAGGCGGGTCGGCCCGTACGGGGTGAAGTCCGAGCCCACGGCCAGCAGCGGCAGCTCGTTGACGATCCGGGCCTGGTTCACGGGGTCGCTCACCGAGACCGTGACCTGGTGCTCACCGGCCTCCGCGTAGACGTGGTCGGTGGTCAGCACCTCGTCGCCGAAGGCGTCGGCTTGGTCGGAGGTCCCGTCGCCCCAGTCGATGACGACGTTGAGCGAGACGTCCGCGCTCCCGATGGTGGTGACCAGCCGGAACCCGTGTGCCGAGGTGGCCTCGGCACCCAGGACGAGGGACAGGCCCGGGTTCCCGTCGGCGCCCTGCGGAGCCGAGGCCCTGGCCCCGGAGCCGCGCAGCGTCGACCGCACCGCCTTGCCGGCCGGACTGGCGAACTTCCGGGCTTCGGCCCGCCCTGCCTTCTTCACGTCGAAGCCCGGCTGGATCAGCCCCTGGGCGCCCGGCGGCACCGGATCGGCGGCGTTCGCCGCACCCGGTACGAAACCCACTCCGGCCGCGGCGATGGCGACGGCTGACACTACGAGTCGGCGATTGCGCACCGGCCCCCCTTTTTCTGCTGCTGTGCACGCCTTCGATCTTGTCGGGGGGTTTGACTCGCGACCGGGCTCGGGGGTTGTAGGGATCCGCAGACGAATTTTGGGCTCGGGGGCCGCAGGTGCTCAGGCTCAGGCCGAAGGGGAGGCCGAGGCTGCGGGGGAGACGGGGGCGGGGGCGGAAGGCGCGGATGCCGGGCCGGACTCGGCAGGCCTCGTTCCCGTGCCCGTGCCCGTGGACGGGGTCGGGGCCGGGGTCGGTGTGCCGGGCGTGGCCGTGGGGGACTCCGGGGCGCAGACGATCTCGTCGCGCGGGGTGTAGTGCGTACGGAACGTCTCGCGGCCGACCTCGTGGCCGCCCCGGACGAAGACGCGGTCGACGGAGACGTCGAAGCCTTCCAGCGGGGTCTGCGGCTCGCAGGTGGGGCCGGTGACGGTGCGCTTCACCGGCGGCGTGATGTGGGTGCGGGGGCCCTTGGTCGCGCGGACCTCGTCGTACTGCTTCGTGCCGAGCAGGGTGATGGTCACCGAGTTGGCGGTGGACGAGGCCCGGACGGTCACGGGGTGCCCCGAGTCGTTCTGCCAGCGCAGGTCGAGGGTGCCCCAGGCGACGGTGGCCTCGCGGCCCTCCGGGTAGCGCTCGATGTAGAAGGAGTGCGCCCCGTGCTCCACCGGCTTCAGGCCCGCGAAGAACATGGCGTTGTACATGGTCGTCGCGACCGCGGAAACCCCGCCGCCGGGGGACTTCACGTAGCGGCCGTCGTTGATCATGATGCCGTCGACGAAGCCGTTCTCCAGGGTCCGCTCGCCCACCGCCTTGTTGAAGCTCCAGATGTCGCCCTGCTCGACGACGGCTCCGTTGATCAGTTCCACGGCGCGCGCGATGTTGTGCGTGCGGTAGGGGGCGGCGGGATAGGCGACGGTGAAGGTGGAGAGGACCTGCTGCCCGGCCGGTGCCGGGGTGGCGGCCCTGTCGGCTGCCGTGGGCGCTGCCGTGGGTGTGGCCGTCCTGTCGGGGCCGGGCGTTCCCAGGGCTGCCGCGGAGCCGGCGGTGATGCCGCCGAGGCCGAGTACGGCGGCCGTACCGGCCGATATCAGGGCGATCCGCGTGGTGGCCTTGCGGCCGTGGGCGCGTCGCATGTCTCTCCCTGTCGCTTCGGAATCCGAACCATACGAGTCTGGTCTAAATCGGACCAAAAGGGTGAGAAATGTGCCAGGGCTCACGTGGACGGGCCCCGGTGCCTTGGTACGCCCACGGACGCCCGCGGAGGTCTACGCGACCGAGCGGATGCGCCTGACCAGCAGCGATCCCGCCAGGGCCAGGGCTCCCGCCAGTGCGTACAGGGCCGTGTACCCGCCGAGGTGGGTGACGACCGGGGCCGCGATCACCGGGGCCAGGACCTGCGGCAGCGCATTGGCGATGTTGATCACGCCCAGGTCCCTGCCCCGGTCCTCGGCGGTCGGCAGCACGTCCGTGAGCAGGGCGAAGTCCACCGCCGTGTACACGCCGAAACCGAGGCCCAGGATCAGCGAGGCGACGACCGCGCCGGTCCAGGTCTGCCAGACGGCGAGCAGCAGCGTGGCCGCGGCGATGACCAGCCCCGACCGGATGACGTAGGACTTCCGGCGGCCGCTGCGGTCGGAGCGGACGCCGCTGATCACCACCGTGGAGAGCAGGGTGAGTGCGTTGAGCGCGGTGAGGACCAGGACGCCGGTGTCGGCGTCGCCCCGGTAGTGCACCGCGTCGGTCAGGTAGTACAGCAGGTACATCGTGCTGATCGAGTACGAGAGGTTCATCAGGAACCGGGTCAGCCAGGCCCAGCCGAAATCGGGATGGCGGCGCGGGTCGATCCAGAAGCCGGTCAGGAAACCGCGCCAGCGGAAGGCCGGCCGGGCAGCGGGGGCGAGCACCGAATCCCGCCGCATCAGCACGTACGGCACGGCCGCGAGCACCGAGAAGGCCGCGCAGGCCAGGTAGCCGGCGGTGATCCCGCCCGCGACCGTGGCCAGCGCGGTGCCCACCAGGATCCCGATGACCTGGGAGACGCCGAGCCAGCCGCCGACCAGCCCGCGCTGCCGGGCCGGGACCTGGTCGGGGACGGCCGCGGTGAGCGCGGCGAAGGCGGCGTTCAGGGCGAGCTGCACCAGGCACCAGCCCGCGATCACCACCGCGACGCTCTGCGCCAGCCCGAGCACCACCAGGCCGGCCGCCCCGCCCGTCACCCCGGCGACCACCCAGGGGATGCGGCGGCCCGCACGCGCCGTCGTACGGTCCGACAGCGCTCCGAAGACGGGATTGGCGACCATCGAGACGGCTGCTCCCAGCCCCGTCACCAGGGCGAGCGTGGAGGCCTTGTGGTCCGGGGCGAGGTGCTCGGCCTGGCGGGCCAGCAGCAGCTGGAGCGGGCCGAACCAGCCGACCCACACCCCGAGGTTGGCGAGGGACAGCGCGCTCACCCACCGGCCGCCGGGCGGTGTGCCGGTCTCCTCCTCCGTCGCGGCCTTCGGCCCGGCGGTCACCTGCCGCTCTTGATCAGGTCGCGGTACCAGGCATACGACTCCTTGGGGGTCCGGGCCAGGGTCTCGTAGTCGACGTGGACCAGGCCGAACCGCTGGCGGTAGCCCTCCGCCCATTCGAAGTTGTCCAGGATCGACCAGATGAAGTAGCCGCGGACGTCGGCCCCTTCGGCCATCGCCTCGTGCAGGGCGCGCACGTGCCCCTCGTGGTAGGCGATCCGGCGGGCGTCCTCGATCCGGCCCGTCCCCGGGTCCGGCCCGTCCCCGTACGAGCAGCCGTTCTCGGTGATGTACAGCGGCGGCAGCCGGTCGCCGTAGCGCTCGCGCAGGGTGGCGAGCAGTTCGCGCAGCCCGTCCGGCACCACCGGCCAGTCGAAGTCGGTGCGCTCGTACCCCTCGATCTCGCGGATGCCGAAGGGGAGCCCGGAGGGGATCTCGATCCCGCCGAAGGCGGAGGCGGCGGCCGGGACGGGGGCGCCGACGAGCATCGGGTTGTAGTAGTTGACCCCGTACCAGTCCAGCGGAGCCGAGATCGCCCTGAGGTCCTCGGCCACCGGTCCGGGCAGCAGGGACTCCAGGCCGTCCGGGTAGGCGCCGGTCAGGATCGGATCGGCGAACAGGCGGTTGGTGAGGGTGTCGTACAGCGCGGCGGCGGCCCGGTCCTCCTCGCTCTCGCCGGCGGTCCACACCGGGCTGTGCGAGGCGGCTATGCCGATGTGGCGGGCACCGGCCGCGCGCAGGGCCTGTACGCCCAAGCCGTGGGCCAGGAGCTGGTGGTGGGCGGCCGGCAGGGCGTCGAAGACGAGCTGCTTGCCCGGGGCGTGCTCGCCGAGACCGTACCCCAGGAGGGTCACCTCGGCGGGCTCGTTGATGGTGATCCACATGGGCACGCGGTCGGCGAGCCGCTCCGCGACCACCGAGGCGTACGCCGCGAACCGCTCGGCGGTGTCGCGCTCCAGCCAGCCGCCCCGCTCCTCCAGGGCGAGCGGGGTGTCCCAGTGGAAGAGCGTGGGCACCGGATCGATCCCCGCGGCGCACAGCTCGTCGACGAGCCGGTCGTAGAAGTCCAGCCCCGCCCGGTTGACCGCCCCGTGCCCGTCGGGCATGACCCGGGACCAGGAGACGGAGAACCGGTAGGCATCCACGCCCAGTCCGCCCATCAGGGCCACGTCCTCGCGGTAGCGGCGGTAGTGGTCGGTGGCCACCTCCGCGTGCGAGCCGTCCTTGACGCGCCCCGCCTCCCGGGTGAAGGCGTCCCAGGAGGAGGGCCCCCGGCCGTCGGCGGTGGGGGAGCCCTCGATCTGGAACGCGGAGGCGGAGACCCCCCACCGGAAACCGGCCGGGAAACGCGGAACGGGCGGCGCGGGCGGTACGGACGCGGACATGCGGACTCGCTTCGGTCGGGGACGTTCACGGCACTTTCGGGTCCCCGGACCCGCCCTGTCAATGGAAAGTGAACAATTCTCAACTTTTGTCGGAGCGTGCCGCATCGAGCAGGGCCAGCTCCTGCGCACCGCCCTTCTCCAGCTCCCCGGCGAGCTCCCGCGCCTCCCCGGCCCCGCCCGAGGCGCGTTCGCCCGCGCAGAGCAGCAGGGACTGCGTGAGATGGGCGCGCAGGGTGGCGGCGAAGACCCGGTCGAACTCCTCCCCGGAGAGCGCTCCCGCCCGGCGCAGGGTGTCGGCGGACACCATGCCCGGCATGTCGTGCCCCTCGTGCGGGCGGGTGTCGGGCGCCGCGGACAAGGCCAGGAGCGCGCGGAGCCGGGCGAGTTCGGCCTCCTGCCGGTCCGCCGCCCGCTCCGCGAACCGCACCAGCGCCGGATCCCCGGCCCGCCCCGGCGCCAGGCCGGTCAGCAGCCGCGCCCGCTCGTCCATGGGGATCATCAGCTGGATCCAGGCGACGTCGGTGGCGTTGAAGGCCGCCGCCCGCGGCGTCCCGGCCACCGGCTGCGCCCCGCAGCCGGTGATCAGGAGCGCCGCGAGCAGTGCCCACACGGGCCGCCGGGTCAGAACGTACCGGCGGAGTTGCACTTGGCGCTCTGTACGACGCAGTCCTTCACGCGCTGCCCCAGGGCCGCGTCGTCCCAGGCGTTGAAGAAGTCGCCGTGGATGGAGGAGGCCATGCCCGAGGACAGCGAGAGGCCGTCCGGGCCGCCACCGGTCGGGTAGCCGATCACGAAGGAGACGGAGGGGATGGCCACCGGATAGGCGCCGCCGCACGTGCCGTTGACGGTGGTGAAGGACACGTGCGACTTGTGGTCGGGGCTGTCGAGGTGCTTGCCGTCCCAGCAGTCGGGAAAGACGAGCTGGTACACGAGCTTGGCGTTCGGCGCGCACACCGGCCAGTTGCCGTCGGTACTGCGACCGATCTCCCCGCCCTCGCCCGCGCACCAGAACTGGTTCACCGAGCCGGCCGGAGTGGGCACTTGCGACTTGGCGTTGCCCGCGATCATCCGGAACCCCCGGGGGAACGGCACCGTCGCCGAGGGGTCGGGCAGCCGGGACCCGTAGTAGACGATCATGCCCTCGGGCTCCACGGCCCTGCCGTGGTCGTAGAGGGTCGGAATCCAGTAGCTGGAGAGGTCCTTGGCCGGGGTGCAGCTCGTCGCGGTGTGCGCGGCCAGGGACTCCGCCGTGCTGAAGGCGTCCGTGCTGCGGTTGCCGAAGAAGCTGTGCATGTGGGACGCACCCGGCAGGCCCGGGGCCACGATCGGGTCGTCGGGCTTGGAGTGGCTGTAGACGCAGGTGGCGTTGAACTCCGGCACCCGGACCGCGTTCGCGGGCACCGGAGCGGGGGTCATCGCGCGGAACCCGGCCAGCTGGGCCTCCCACTTCGCCTGGTCCACCTTCACCCAGCCCGGCGAGGAACCGGCCGCGAACGAGAACCAGTTGATGTTGACGAAGTCCCCGGCCCCGCTGCTGCGCAGGACCGCGAACACCGTCTGCGGACCGGCGGGGTGGGTGGCCGCGTCGGCGGTCCGCGTCGCCCAGCTCTGCCAGCCGCCGGTGGCGGTGATGTCGAACTGCGCGAGCAGCGGGCCCGTCACGGACCCCGTGCGCAGCTCGACGGAGCCGGGTCCGCCGACCGCGGAGGCCACCCGGGCCGAGACGCTCAGCGGACCCGAGGCGCCCAGGTCCACTCCGTCGAAGCGCATCCAGTCGCCGTTGGCGAGGTACGCGGCGTTCTGCCCGCCGCCCGTGTCGCCGGTCGTCTCGACCTGGACGCCGGACTGCGCCGCGTACGACTCGGCCTGGACGAGCACCGTGTCCGCGGCCCGCGCCGGTGCGCTGGTCACCGTGGCGCCGAGACTCGCGGCCAGGACGGTGGCCAGGGTTCCCGCGAGGAGGACGTGGAGCGTGAAACGGGGTTTTCGCATGACGATTCCTTGCCTGCCGGTGTGGGTGCGGGGAGGGAGGAACGGAGGAGCGGAGGATGGGGCCTGCCCGGCGGCGGACCGGGCAGGCCCCTTCCGGTCACTGGTAGACGCGCACGTAGTCGACGAGCATCCGGGCGGGGAACGGAGTGCCGGCATCCGTCGGACCGGGCCAGTCACCGCCCACCGCGAGGTTGAGGATCATGTACGAGGGGTGGTCGAAGACCCACGGGCCGCGGGAGCGCTCCACCTGCTCCTTGTCGAGGGTGAAGACGGTCCGCCCGTCCAGGCTGTAGACGATGCCCTTGCTGTTCCAGTCGGCGGCCCACACGTGGTAGTCGTCGGAGAAGTCCGCGTCCCCGGGCAGCCTGTACGGGCTGCCGATCCCGCCGCCGCCGTTGTACGCGGGGGCGTGGACGGTGGAATACGAGGTCTTCACGTCCTTGCCGAGGACCTCCATGATGTCGACCTCGCCGTTGTACGGCCACGGCCGCCCGGTCAGGAAGTCGCCGCCCATCATCCAGAACGCCGGCCAGAGCCCGTTGCCCTTGGGCACCTTGATCCGGGCCTCGACCCGCCCGTACGTGAACTGGAACGTGGCCCCGGTGTTCATCCGCGCCGAGGTGTACTGGCAGGTGGTGCTGCCGGTCAGCGGGTCGGGCGGGCAGCCCGTACCGGGCGTGGCCTCCTTGCGGGCCTCCATGACGAGGTGACCGGCACCGTCCGTCGCCGCGTTGCGGTGGTCGGTGTAGTACTCCAGCTCGCCGTTCTGCCCGGTGCCCGGGTCCGCCCGCCACTTGGCGGGATCGGGCTTGCCGGCCGCGGGGCCGTCGAACTCGTCGCTCCACACCAGCCTCGGCGGGTTGGAGGGGTCCGGCGGGAGCGGCGGCGGAGTCACCGGCGCGCCGCCGGTGCCGTAGACCTGGAACTCCCACAGGGAGTAGCCGTACGGGGTCGCGCGCTCGGTGCCGTACATCCGCACGTACCGCCCGGAGCCCGAGACGGTCAGGGTCTGCTTGAAGCCCGTGCCCGCCGTCGTGGAGTAGACCGGGGTCCAGGCGCTGCCGTCAGAGGAGACCTGGATCTGGAAGGACTTCGCGTAGGCCGGGTCCCACTGGAGCACCACCTTGTGGATCTGCGCGCTCGCGCCGAGGTCCACGGAGATCCAGCCGGGATCCGTCCAGCCGGTGGCGGGGCTGGTCGCCCAACGGGAGGCGGGATCGCGGTCAAAGGCCCTGGCCGGGGTGCACTCCCAGCAGTTCCCGTCGGCCTGGGAGGAGGAGGCCGCGCCCGTCCTGCCGTACGAGAGGAGCACGTCGCCGCCGCCGTTGCCGGTGCCGGGGGTGCCGTAGACCTGGAACTCCCAAAGGGAGTAGCCGTATCCGGTGGCGCGCTGGGTCCCGTACATCCGCACGTAGCGGCCGGTCGCGGAGACGGTCAGGTTCTGGGTGCCGCCGGCGCCGGTGGTGGTCGCGTAGACCGTGGTCCAGTTCGCGGCGTCGTCCGAGACCTGGATCTGGAAGGCCTTGGCGTAGGCGGCCTCCCAGTTCAGGGAGACCCGGGAGATCGTGGCCGCGGACCCGAGGTCCACCTGGATCCACTGCGGGTCCGCGAAGGCGCTGGACCAGCGGGTGCCGGCGTTCCCGTCGACGGCGCTCGCCGGGCTGTAGCCGGGTTCGCTGCCGGAGACGGTGACCGGTCTGCCCTGCGACAGCAGGGTCTCGGCGGCGCCGGCGGGGGAGGCGGGGAGGGTGCTGAAGGTGAGGAGGATGAACGCGACGGCGAGGAATAAGCCGAGGCGGCGCAGCGTCGGAGGCACGGCGGCTCCTGGAAACGAGGGGGGAGAGGGAGTCGGGGACGAAGAGTGGGGGAGCGCTCCCTGAGGGGTGAGGATGGGGCGGCTCTCGAGGACTGTCAAGGTGTCCCGTCATCGGGTGGAAACACGGCCGACACCGCTTTGTCCCCTGGTGGAGCGCTCTCTCACCGCCTGCCCGGCCCGAGGTGGTCCGGGCTGACCAGGGAGGATCCCGAACACCTGACCGCCCGTCTCGGGCGGCGGAGAAAATCCTTGGAAACAGGGACTGTTGACAGTCGATCAGGCTCCGGTCCACCATCGCCGGAGAACGCTCCCCCGCGGACCGCCGGTCCGGCCCGGCGGCGCGCCGCCGAACGGAACGGGCCGGTATGAGAAGACCCACGCTGGAAGTGGTCGCCGCCCGCGCGGGCGTGTCCCGGTCGAGCGTCTCCCGTGTCGTCAACGGAGAGGCCACGGTCGCCCCCGAGATCCGCGAGGTGGTCATGCGGGCCGTCCGCGAACTGGGCTACGTGCCCAACGCCGCCGCCCGCAACCTCGTCACCCGCAGGACCCACGCGGTCGCCGTGGTCGTCTCCGACCCGCCCCAGGGCGTGGTCTCCGACGACCCCCTCTTCTCCACCGTGGTCCGCGCCGTCAGCAGGGAACTGGAGGCCGCCGGAAAACAGGTGGTGCTCATGCTCGCCGAATCCGACCGCAGCCGGGCCCGGGTCGAGGAGTACGTGGCCGGCGGACACGTGGACGGCGTCATGCTCGTCGCCCTGCACGGCACCGATCCGCTGCCCGCCGCCCTGGCCAGAACCGGCCTGCCGGTGGCCTCCTTCAACCGCACCTGCGCACCCGACGTGCCGTACGTGGAACTCGACAACGCGGCCGGCGCCGCCCTCGCCGTACGCCATCTCCTGGAACGGGGCCGGCGGCGCATCGCCACCATCACCGGACCGCTGGACCTCTTCGAGTCCCGCGAGCGCCTCGACGGCTACCGGGCCGCCCTGCGCGGCACGGGCCGGCGCTCCATCGTGGCGCTGGGCGATTTCACCCGGGCCTCCGGAGCCGAAGCCATGCGGCAGCTGCTGGAGGACGATCCGGAGCTGGACGCGGTGTTCGCGGCCAACGACCTCATGGCCATCGGCGCCCTGCGGACCCTGCGACAGGTGGGCCTGCGGGTCCCCGAGGACGTGTCCGTCGTCGGGTTCGACGACATCGAGGCCGCCGCCTACACCGTCCCCGCCCTCACGTCCGTGCGCAGCCCCATGGCCGACCAGGCCACGGCCACGGTGCGGCTGCTCCTCGGCCTGATCGAAGGCGGTTCCAGGGACCGGGTGGTCATGCCGAACGACCTCGTGGTCCGCGAGTCCTCCTGAGGGAGCGCTCCCTCAGGAGCTGCGCCCCTCGGGAGGCCCGGTCACTTCCTGGACGTGGCGCAGCCCCGGCCCCGCCAGGACCTCGTGCAGCTGCTGGAAGACCTGCCGGGCCCCCACGGCGTTCCAGTCCGCGGGAAGCAGCTCGGCGGGCAGGCCCGGGTCGAGGTAGGGCAGCCGGCGCCACTCGGTGAGCATCGGCACGTAGTTGCGGAAGGCTTCGGCGTCGTCGATGCCCTCCTGCCCGGCGAGCTTCGCGGCGACCGGTGCGTACGCGCCGGTGAAGGTGGCGTACTGGGCCTGGATCGCGGGGAAGTCCCACCAGGAGCTGACCGCCTCCGGCAGGTCGCTGAAGGCGGCGTAGTCGGCGGCGGCGAACAGGTGGACGTACTCGCTGAGCCCGAGCCGCACGAGCATGTCGCGGGCGTCCTCCAGGAGCCGGCCCGGCGCCAGCCACACGCCGGGGGCGATGTTGCCGAAGCCGAGCCAGGTCAGCCGGGTACGCAGCTGGTAGCGGTGGGAGCGCTCGGACTCCGGTACGGAGAAGACGGCCATGGCCCAGCCGTCGTCGAGGTCCGCCGGTTCGAGGCTGGCGAAGATGCGCCGGTCGCCGGCGTCGAAGACGGGGTGCACGGCCGGACTCAGCCGGTACCCGGTGGCTCCGCGGCGCTCCGGTTCCAGCACGCCCTTCTTCTTGAGCCGGGAGATGGCCGAGCGCACCGCCTGGCTCTCCACGCCGAGCTCCGACATCAGCGTGATCAGGTCGGCGACGGAGATCCAGCCGCCGCTCCCGCGCACGAAGGCCCCGTAGACCGTACTGATCAACGAGCTGGGCCTGAGGGGGCTGTCCGACATGATCACCTTCCCGTGGTGTGGGGTGGTGATCCTATCGAGGGGCGGCGGCCGGGTGGCCTCCGGTCACCCCGCGGCCGGTGCCCCCGGAGACAGGGGGGCCTGCGCGTACGCCCCGGAGAGGAGATGGCCGGCGCCCGGGGCGACGGCCGGCAGACCGAGGGCGCGCAGCATCTGATGGGCGGTGCAGACCGCCGCGGACACCACCGGCTTGCCGAGCAGCTGCTCGGCCTCCTCGATGGCGCCGAGCGAGGGCATCTGCACGCAGGCCGAGAGCACGACCGCGTCCGCGTCGGCGTAGTCCAGGGCGCGGGCCAGGCCGGGGAGCCTGGCCGGGTCGTGGGCGGCCACGTCGAGGTTGTTCGGGATCTCCAGCGCCTGGAAGTCGAGGACCTCGATGCCCTCGTGGGTGAGGTAGTCGACCACGGTCTGCGTGAGCGGGCGCATGTACGGGGCCAGCAGGGCCACCTTCCTGGCGCCCATGGTGTGCAGTCCGTGGACCAGGGCGCCCGCGCTGGTGACCACGGGGGCCGGGGCACCGTTCTCCGCGGTGCGGGCGTGCAGGCGTTCCTCGGAGGCGCGGTGGTAGCCGAGCCCCATGCTCATGATGGCGACCAGGCAGGCGTAGCCGAGCACGTCGACCCGCGCGTCCGAGAGCTCGACGGCGCACCGGTCGGAATCGGCGTCCATGGCCTTGAGCTGCTCCGGCGTCACGTGCGTCATGCGCATGCGGCTGGAGTGGAAGGTGAAGCGGTCGTCGGGTGCGGTCTCCATGCGGGCGCGCAGGATCGCGGGGACCTCGGTTTCCATCGTGACGTTGGAACTCGGGACGATCTGGCCGATGCGGTAGGTACGGGGCGGCACGGGTGCTCCTCGATGCTGTGGCGGGGTGTCGCGGGGATGTCGCAGGGGCGTCTTGGCGGGCTTCGTCGCGGGTGTCGCGGCGGTGTCGGGGCGGCTGTCGGGGAGCGCTCCCGCCGATCAGCGGGCGTCGACGACCGGGTTGGCGAGGGTGCCGATGATCTCGACGGTGGCCTCGACGGTGTCGCCCGGTACGAGGAACTCGGGCGGGACCATGCCGGCCCCGACGCCGGAGGGGGAGCCGGTGGCGATGACGTCGCCGGGCTCCAGCGTCATGCCCGAGCTGATGTCGGCGATGAGCCGGGCGATGGGGAACAGCATGTGGCGGGTGTTCGACTTCTGCTTGGTGACCCCGTTCACGCGCAGTTCGAGGTCGAGGTCCATCGGGTCGGGGACCTCGTCCGCGGTGACCACGGCCGGGCCGAAGGGCGCGTAGGAGTCCTGCCCCTTGGAGAAGAACCACTGGCCCGACCGGCGCTGGTCGCGGGCGCTGATGTCGTTGACCACGCTGTAGCCGAAGATGTGGCCGTACGCCTCCTCCTCGCTCACCCGGAACGCGGTCGTCCCGATGACCACGGCGAGCTCGCACTCCCAGTCGAGCTGCGTCGTGAGGTCGGCGTTGTGCAGGATCGGCGCCCCGGGGCCGGTGACGGCGGTGGCGGGCTTGCTGAACAGCACCGGACGCGGCGGCAGGTCCTTGTCGGTGTCCAGGCTCCTGCTGGACTCCTCCACGTGCTCCACGTAGTTCAGCCCCACCCCGATGATCTTGCCGGGGCGCAGCGGGGCGCGCAGGGTGACGTCCTCCAGACGGTGGACGGTCCCGGCGGGCCGGTCCGCGGGGTCGCCGGCCAGCAGCCGGGCGGCCGTCTCGCGGGCGGGGGCGCCGGCGCGGACGAAGGAGAGCAGGTCGGTGGGCAGTCCGACGCCCGCGTGCAAGGCGAGGGCCGCGAGGTCGTACACCAGGCCGCCGGCCAGGGCGCCCAGACGGTCGGCGGTGGCGGTCATCGGCGCGGTCGTGTACGTCACCAGTCGCATGGATGGCTCCTAGGGGAGAGGGGTGAGCGGGTGGGGGAGAGGGTGTGGCAGTGCGGGGTGCGCCGCCGCGCCGGGACCGGTGTCAGGGCCGGCGGTCCGGTGCGGCGGCGCGGCTCAGGAGGCGGGCTGGTGCCCGCCGTTGTCCGGGTACGCCTCTTCGCGGTGGAAGCCGAGGGACCGCATGACGGGGAAATCGTTGAAGGAGAACAGGCAGGCGTCCTCGGACGGGTCGAGGTTGTGGTGCTCGTGCCAGGCCCAGGACGGGACGCAGAACACGTCGCCCTGCTTCCAATCGAAGCGCTGCCCGGCGATCACCGAGACCCCGTGCCCCTTGGCCGCCGTGTAGATCACCGACCCGGTGTGACGGTGGGCCAGGGTGGCCTGGCCCGGGCGCAGGAGCTGCATGTGGGCGCTCATGGTGGGCATGACCGAGCCGCCGGTCACCGGGTTCGTGTACTCCGCGATGACCCCGTCGTACGGGGAGCCCTCGGTGGCCGAGGCCAGGCCGCGCAGGGCCTCGTAGGTCTGCTCCCAGGGGAAGGCCAGCAGCGGGGAGTAGGGGCGGGTCCACTTCTCGGAGCCGTACGGGAGCAGGTTCGCGGCGTAGGTCAGGACCGAGGAGTTCACCACCTTCCCCGGCTGCTGGTACAGCTCGGGGTGCACCTCGTAGAACCCGGCGTCCAAGGCGTTGACCAGCGGGATGTCGAGGCCGTCCTGCCAGATCACCGGGGCGTCCGTGGCGTCGTTGCCGTGCTCGTGCCAGGTGCCGTTCGGGGTGATGGCGAAGTCCCGTGGGCCGACCTTCAGCTTCTGGCCGTCCACGATCGTCCACGCCCCGGTGCCCTCGTGCACGAAGCGCAGCGCGGCGGCCTGGTGGCGGTGGGCGGTCATGGCCTCGCCGGGACCCATGATCTGCAGACCCGTGTAGAGGAGACCGGCGGCGGCACTGACGTCCCTGCGGCCGGGGTTGACCAGCATCACGACGCGGCGGCCCGCGTCGTCGGCCCGGACCAGACCGAGCGCCTTGTGCACGAGGGGCCGCAGCTCCTCGTAACGCCACAGCACGGGAACGGACTTGGGCTGTGGGTACCAGGGCTCGATGTCGTTGGCCACCGTCCACAGCGCACCCGCCTCCAGGGCTTCGAGCTCGCCGTAGTAGGCGGTGAGCTCGGGGGTGTCGCAGACCCGGGCCCGGCCGAGTGCGGTGTCGTCCTGGTCGGTGGTCATGCGTCCTCCTCGGGAGCGGCGGTGAGCGGCGGAGCGGGATGCAGCAGGGCGGGGTGCGGCAGGGCGGGGTGCGGGACCGTAAAAGTGACCGGCTGCCGGGGCCGGTTGTCCACTTCGAGGCGGAAGACGTCGAAGCGGTTGTAGTGCCCGGTGATGTCGTGCATCTGCTTGGGCTGGATGCACCGGTTCAGGTCGATCTCCGCGTAGACGATGCCTTCTACGTCGACGAGCGGCTCCGTGACCGGGCGGCCGTCGGGTCCGAAGATGCCGGACAGGGCGCTGCGCGGCCGGGCGAACAGGGCCCGGACCGCCTCGTCCTCACCGGCGACCGCGTCGACGATCTCGGGGGAGACGGTGGAACAGGCGACGACGGAGAAGACCTTGCCCTCGAAGCTGTGGGCCGCGGTCCGGACGGCGATGGCCTCGGCCATGTCGTAGTCCGTGGGTGCCACGGGCAGGGCGATGTAGCAGGCGGCGTGCACCAGTTCGCCCTGGGCCAGGAGCGTGAAACGGGCCAGGGTGTTGGTGTTCTCCCCGCACGCGAGGGCGCCGATCGGGCCGACGGGGCTCTCGTGGACGCGCAGCGAACTGCCGTCGCCACCGGTCCAGGTGAGCTTCTCCGCCCAGGTGGGCACCAGCTTGCGGTGTACGCCGAGCAGTTCGCCGTCGGGGCCGATGGTCAGCAGCGTGTTGTAGAGCACGCCCAGGCTGTGCGGGGCGCGTTCGTTGACTCCGATGACCAGCACGACCCCGTACTGGCGGGCCGCCGCGCGCAGCGTGTCCATGTGCGGGCCGGGGATGTCGACGGACGCGCGCTGCAGGCGTTCGAACCAGGGCGAGCCCTGGACCGGGTTCATCGTCCAGTTCCAGTACGGGTAGCCGGGGACGAACGCCTCGGGGAAGACGACGAGTTCGGCGCCCTTCCCCGCGGCCTCCGCGATCAGGGCGACGGCCTTGTCGACGGTGGCGGCGGGATCGAGGTAGACGGGAGCGGCCTGGACGGCGGCCGCGGTGAAACGGGGCAGCTCGTTCGGATGGCGGATGGTGTGCCGGGTCTCGCGGATGGGCATGGCTTGGGCCGTTCCGTTCAGAGGGCCGGCGCGGCGACGCGCGGCAGCCATCGCTGGTGCACCGGTGCGGCGGGCCGCCGCAGCAGTTCGAGGCGCGGCGGCACCCGGTCGGTGCGCGCGGCCGGCGGCCGGGCACTGCCGGCCCGCCAGGACCGGGCCCACGGCGCGCCCGGTCCGCGGTACCCCTGGGCCGCCGCCGCGTGCAGGGTCCACAGCGGGTCGTGGAGCTGGGCGCGGCCCACCGCGCACAGGTCCGCACGGCCCGCCAGGATCACCGAGTTCACGTCGTCGTAGGTGGAGATCGCACCGACGGCGATCGTCGCCACCCCGGTGGTATTGCGGATCAGGTCCGCGTACGGGGTCTGGTAGCTCCGGCCGAAGGACGGCCGCTCGTGGGAGACCACCTCGCCGGTCGAGACGTCGATCGCGTCGGCCCCCGCCGCCGCCAGGGCGCGCGCGATGTGCACGGCGTCGGCCTCGTCGAGTCCGCCCTCGGCCCAGTCGGCTGCCGAGACCCGGACCAGGAGGGCCTTCCCGGCCGGCCACACCGCCCGTACCGCGCCCAGCACTTCGAGTGGGAAGCGCAGCCGGTCGGCCACCGGCCCGCCGTACGCATCAGTGCGCCGGTTGGTCAGGGGGGAGAGGAACCCGGACATCAGATGGCCGTGCCCGTACTGGAGTTCCAGGACGTCGAAGCCGGCCCTGTCGGCGCGCTCGGCCGCGCGCACGAAGTCCCGTACGACCAGGTCCATATCGGCGCGGGTCGCCTCGCGCGGGACCCGGCCGTCCTGCTTCCAGGGCAGCGGGGAGGCGGCCAGGAGCGGCCCCCCGGCGGCCCGCCGGCCCGCATGGGTGAGCTGGATGCCGAGGCAGGTGTCGGACTGCCCGTGCGTGAAGGAGGCGATCCGCCGCCAGGCGGCCTCCTGCTCGTCGGTCCACAGGCCCGGGCAGCCCGCGTCGGTGCGCCCGTCGGCACTGACCGCCGTCATCCCGGCGACGACCAGGGCCGCGCCGCCCAGGGACTGGGTTCCCAGGTGGACGAGGTCGAAGTCGCCCGGGACCCCGTCGACGGCGGTGGACAGGGCGATGGGGGGCACGACGATCCGGTTGCGCAGCCGCAGGCCGCCGAGCCGGAAAGGGCGGAACATGGGCGGGACCGGCGCCGAGGCGTTGACGGCGGTGGTGAACTCCTCGTCCCTTACCCGCAGGTTGTCGAAGGTGACCCGGCGGCTGCGGGTCAGCAGGTTGAAGGCGAACTGGTGCGGGTCCTGGCCGGTGTACCGGTCGATGTTCTCGAACCACTCCAGGCTGGCCTGCGCCGCCCGCTGCGTGGACTCCACGACCGGCCTGCGCTCGTCCTCGTAGGACGCCAGCGCACCCTCCACGTCCGGGTGTTCGTGCAGGCAGGCGGCCAGCGCGAGGGCGTCCTCCATGGCCAGCTTGGTGCCGGAGCCGATGGAGAAGTGGGCGGTGTGCGCGGCGTCCCCGAGCAGCACGGTGTTGCCGTGGCGCCAGGTGCGGTTGCGCACGGTGGTGAAGCGCAGCCACTTGGAGTTGTTGGGGATGAGCCGGTGGCCGTCCAGGTGCCCGGCGAGGATCTCCTCGCAGCGCCGGATCGCCTCCTCGTCACTGGCGCCGGGACCCAGGTCCAGGCCGGGGGAGCCGTCGAAGCCGCCGCGCCGCCAGGTTTCCTCGTCCATCTCGACGATGAAGGTGGAGCGGGTGTCGTCGTACGGGTACGCGTGCACCTGGAGCGTGCCGAAGTCCCGCTCCTCGACGATGAAGGTGAAGGCCTCGAAGACCTTGTCGGTGCCCAGCCACATGTAGCGGCCCGCGCGCTCGTCGAGATCGGCGCCGAAGGTGTCGGCGTAGGCGGTCCGGGTGGCCGAGCGCACGCCGTCGCAGGCGACCACCAGGTCGTATTCCGCAGCCAGTTGCTCCGGCGGCGGAGCTTGCGTGCGGTAGCGGACGTCCACCTCCAGGGCGGCGCACCGGTCCTGGAGGATCTGCAGCAGCCGGCGGCGGCCCAGCGCGGCGAAACCGTGCCCGCCGGAGGTGAGGGTCCGGCCGCGGTGACGTACGTCGATATCGCTCCAGCGGGCGAACTGCGCCGACATCGCGGCATGGAGGGAGGGATCGGCCTGCGCGATGCCGTCGAGGGTCTCGTCGGAGAAGACCACCCCGAAGCCGAAGGTGTCGTCGGGGGAGTTGCGCTCCCAGACGGTCACCTCCCAGTGCGGGGAGATCTGCTTGGCCAGGGCGGCGAAGTACAGGCCGCCCGGCCCGCCTCCGATGACTGCTATGCGCACGGGGCGCCTCCTCGGTTGTTCTCGATCAGTTCGGGGGCCTGCCGGCCGGCCTTCGTGAGGACCTCGCGGACCTCGGCAGGCCAGGGAGCGGTCCCGGTCGCGCGGGCGGCGGAATGGGCGATGACCATGCGGCCGGTGACGGCCTGCGCCCCCTCCTCGCCGTGCACGGTGAAGGCGTAGTGGAGGGAGCTCGCGCCGACCTTGGTGACCCGCAATTCGGTCCGCACGGCCTCGCCGAACCAGAGCCGGGCCCGGTAGTCGGCCTCGAAGTGGACGCGCGGCGTGCTGCCGAACAGGTGCGACAGGCCCAGGCGGCGCAGCAGCACGGCCTCGGCCGCCTCGACCCAGCGGATCACGGTCGAGTGGTGGTAGTGGCCCGCCGCATCGGTGTCCGTCCACTCGACCCGGCGCTCGACGACGACGCTGGGCAGGTCCGGCACCCGCGCCTCGGGACACCCGGCGGCGCACCCGCCGTCGTCGGGGGCCGCGGCGGCTCCGGAGGAGGCGGCTGCGGCCGGTTCCCCTCCCCGGGCACGGAGTTCGCCGCGCCGGAGCTTGCCGGTCTCCGTACGGGGGAGCTCGGTGACGAACTCCACCGCACGCGGATACTTGAACGGGGCGATGGCCGCCTTGACGTGCTCCTGGAGCTCGCGGACGGTCTCCGGGGAGGCCGGCACGCCCGCGCGCAGGACCACGTACGCCTTGACGAGCATCCCGCGCCGTTCGTCGGGGACCCCGACGACACCGCAGTCCGCCACGTACGGGTGGTCGGCGAGGGCCTTCTCGACCTCGGGCCCCGCGATGTTGTAGCCCGAAGAGACGATCATGTCGTCGCTGCGGGCCACGTACCAGAAGTAGCCCTCGGCATCGCGGACGTAGGTGTCGCCGGTGATGTTCCAGCCGCCGCGGACGTACGTGGACTGGCGCGGGTCGTCCAGGTAGCGGCAGCCGGTGGGCCCGGTGACCGCCAGCAGGCCGGGCTGACCGTCGGGAACGGGCACCCCGTCCGCGTCCACCACCGCGGCGCGGTAGCCCGGGACGGGCCGGCCCGTGGAGCCGGGGCGGATGTCCTCGTCGGCCGCGGAGATGAACACGTGCAGCATCTCGGTGGCGCCGATGCCGTCGATGATGCGCAGCCCGGTGGCGGCGTGGAACTCCTCCCACACGGCGGCGGGCAGGGGTTCGCCCGCCGAGACGCAGCGGCGCAGTCCGGCCAGCCGGTCGGCCGCGCCCGCGGCCAGGATCGCGCGGTAGGCGGTGGGCGCGGTGAACAGGACGGTCACCCCGTGCTCGGCGACGAGGTCGGCCAGCTGCCGCGGCGTCGCCGTCTCGACGAGCAGGGTGGCGGCCCCGACCCGCAGCGGGAAGACCACCAGCCCGCCGAGGCCGAAGGTGAAGGCGAGCGGCGGGGTTCCGGTGAACACGTCGTCGGGCTGCGGCCGCAGGACGTGCCGGGAGAAGGTGTCCGCGTTGGCGAGCACGTCCCGGTGGAAGTGCAGGGTCGCCTTGGGGCGCCCGGTGGTGCCGGAGGTGAAGGCGATCAGGGCCACGTCGTCCGCGGCGGTGTCCACGGTGGTGAAGACCCCGTCCTTGGCCGCGCAGCGGACGGTGAGGTCGTCCTCGCCGGAGCCGCCGTACGCGATCACCCGCGGGGCGGTGTCCTCGGCGGAGCCGTCGGCCCGGGCCGCGGCCTGTTCGAGTTCCCCGAGGTAGCGGTCGTCGCACAGGGCGACGGCGGGGCGGCTGATCTCGCACAGGGCGGCGAGCTCGGCGGCGCGCAGCAGCGGCACGGTGGTGACGGCCACCGCGCCGGCCTTGAGCACGCCGAACCAGGCGGCGACGAGCCAGGGGTTGTTCGGACCGCGCAGGAGCACGCGGTTCCCGGGGAGCAGGCCCAGGTCCTCGGTGAGCACCTGGGCGACCTGGTTGGCACGGTGGCGCAGGTCGCCGTACGTCCAGCGCTCCTCGGCGGTGAGGAGACAGAGGCGGTCGGGTCCCCAGCGCTCGACGGCGTCGTCGAGGAGGCTGTGGGCGCAGTTGAGCCGGTCCGGGTAGTCCAACTCCGGCAGGTCGAAGTGGAGTTCGGGCCAGAGGTCGAACGGCGGAAGCCGGTCGCGGCAGAAGGTATCGGCGTGCGCCGAGGGGGAGAGCTCCATGGGGCGGCACCTCAATCAGGGAGCAGCGGGGGAGATGGGGCAAGTATCTCGATAAAATGGCGGCCGTCAATTCCTCGCCATATTTGTGTGAGGCGGATCGCTTCGCCAGGGCCCTCGCGGGCGTCTCCTCGGCGACCCCTCGTCGGCGTCTCGGCACCCCCCGGGGCGTCCCCTTCAGGCCCCTCCCGGGTCTCGACCCGCCGGTCGGGCCACCGGTACGCGCACGCGTACGGACTTGCCGAACTCGTCAGCCTGGACGCTGAGTTGGCCACCCGCCTCAGCGGCCATCAGGTGCACGATCAGCAGGCCGCGCCCGTGTTCGGCGTCCTGGTCCGGCTCGTCCCGCGGGTGCGGCAGCCGGGGCAGGGAGGGGGTGCCGTCGGCGACCTCCAGCTGGAGCCATCCCTCGCGCAGGGAGATCCGGACATGCAGGCGGCCCGCGCCGGCGGCGTGCAGGGCGACGTTCCCGACGAGCTCGCTCGCGGCCAGCAGGAGGACGTCCGCGATCTCGGCGGCGACCTCCCAGTCGTCGAGCGCCGAGCGCAGGCGGGAGCGGATCAGGGGGACGGTCGCCGCGGTGGGCTCCGCAGTCCAGCGCCCGAAGCCGTGGGCCCGGGCGGCCGGCTGGGTGGCGGGGGTGGCGGGGGCGGCGGATGCGGGAGGCCGGGTGGAGGGCTGGGCGGAGTGGGGTGTGGACGTGAGCATGACGTGCTCCCGGAGGGGAAGGCGACGACATTCGCGCGGTGGCTCGTGTAACTGCCGGGGAACTGGGGCGGCCCGTGCTCTTGTGGTCTGCGGAAACGCGTCGCTAGAGTCGTGATTACACGTGTAACACGCTAGGTCTCCTCCCCGGCCCGCGCAAGCATTTCGGACATACGTTACGAAGCCTTGTCCGTACGGCCCGCGCGGCAGGGGCGGAACCAGCAGACCCGCACCTGGACCCGTCGGCCCCCCCCGGGCCGATCAGATTGGAAGGGCCGCAATGACGCAATCGCCCCCCGCCGAGATCGATGCGCCGGACATGACCTGGCCGCCCCCGCCGTTCCGGACCCCCGTGTCCGCCGTCGTGGACGCGGACGGGGTCCGCCGCTTCGAGGGGATCACCTACGCGACCTCGCCCGGCTACCGCCCCCGGTTGCTGGACGTCCACGTACCCGCGGGTGAGGGGCCCTTCCCGGTGGTGGTCTGGATCCACGGCGGCGGCTGGCTCGACGGCGACCGGCGCTACCCGCCGCCGACCGTGCCCGTCGAGCTGCTGCACGGCTCCGTGCTGGCGGCGGGGCTGGCCCTCGTCTCGATCGACTACCGGCACAGCCTGGAGGCCCCCTTCCCGGCCCAGCTGCACGATGTGAAGGCCGCGATCCGCTACGTCCGGCGGTTCGCGTCCGTCCTGGGCGTCGACCCGGACCGGATCGGGGTCTGGGGCGAGTCCGCCGGCGGCCACTTGGCGGCCCTCGCCGGAGTCGTCGGCGCGGACACCCCGGACGCCGCGGTGCTGGAGGGTGCGCACGGAGTGGGCGCCGGTGACACCGCCGTGCGCGCCGTCGTCGACTGGTACGGGGTCTCCGACCTGGTCACCCTCTCCGAGCACCCGATGCCGGCGTTCCCGCCGCTCCCCGGCGGGGCCGAATTCCCCAACCCCTACGAAGCCCTGCTCGGCGCGTCCGTCGCCGACAGCCCGGAGCTCGCGCGGGCCGCGAGCCCGGTCACGTACGCGGTCGAGGGCTCCGAGCCGCCGCCGTTCCTGCTGGTCCACGGCACCCTGGACGGACTGGTCCCGTACAGCCAGAGCGAGGAGCTCGCCGCGGCCCTGTCGAAGGCCGGGGGCGAGGTCGTGCTGACCCCGGTGGAGGGGGCCGACCACATCTTCCTCGGCTCGCCCGACATGGACCGCATCGTCGCCGACAGCGTGGCCTTCCTCGCCCGGCACCTGGGTGCCTGAGGTCCGGTAGCCGGAGCAAGGACGACACCGGGCGGGGGGGGGGGGCCCCCCGGGCCCCCCCCCCCCCCCGGGGGGGGGCCCCGGGGGGCCCCCCCCCCCGGGGGGGGGGGGGGGGGGGGGGGCGGGGGGGGGGGGCCCCCGGGGGG
>NZ_JBITDL010000046.1:0-33805 GCF_044454225.1 Streptomyces sp. NPDC051563 | reverse complement strand
CGCCCCCCGCCCCCCCGGGGGGCCCCCCCCCCCCCGCCCGGGGGGGGGGGGGGGCGGGGGCGCGGCCCCCCCCCCCCCCGGGGGGGGGGGGGGCCCCCCCCGGGCCCCCCCCCCCGCCCGGTGTTCCGTCCCGAGGAGCGCCCTCACCCGGTGCGGGAGGTCAGGACGTCTCGCGCTGGACGAGGACCGCCTCTATGTCGGGTACGGGCGCCGTGGTGCCCGTCTCGATGAGCTCGTGCACGGCGTCGGCCACCATGGCCGGCGAGACCAGGTCCAGGCGGATCGAGGTCAGCGGGGGCTCCTGCAGCGCGGCGAGGACCAGGTCGTCGGAGCCGACGACCGCCACGTCCTGCGGTACGGAGATCCCCTCGGCGCGCAGCGCGTGCAGGAGCAGGGCGGCGTACTCGTCGTTGTACGCGAAAACGGAGTCGAGTCCGAGGCTCCGCCAGCGGCCGGCCAGCGCGGTCGCGGACTCCCGGGTGTAGGAGAGCTCCACCGGGGTCACGGTGGCCAGGTGGCGGGCGGCCACCGACTCGGCGCCGGCCAGCCGCGGTTCGGCAAGGATGCCGAGGCCGCGTTCCCGGGGCATGACCACGCCGATGCGGGTCCGGCCGCGGGCGATCAGGTGCTCGGCGGCGGTGGCGCCGATGAGGGCGTGGTCGAAGCCGATGGTGTGTACGCCCGGCAGCGGGCGGGCCGCGAAGGCGAGCAGCCCCCGTACCCCGGCGCGCCGCAGCAGTTCGGCGGCCTCCGCAGTGAGGCGGTCGCCGTCGAGGGCGATGACGGCCGCCGGACGCAGCTCGGCCCAGGCACGGGCGGCGTCGAGTGGATCGGCGAAGCGCCCCGCGTGCAGGACCGCGGTGTAGCCGTGCCGGTCGAGCTCGCTGTGCAGGTCGTCGACCCAGTCGCTGACGAGGCGGCCGACCGCGGAGATCGACGAGGGCATCAGGACCAGATTGCTCCGCCCGGCCCGCAGGGACCGGGCCGCGGCGTGCGGTACGTAGCCGAGCTGCCGGGCCGCGTCGAGGACGCGCGCGCGGGCCGCTTCGCCCACGCGGTGGCCTTGGGTGTCGTTGAGGACGAAGGAGACCGTCGCGCGGGACACCCCGGCGAGGCGGGCCACGTCGGCGCTGGTCGGGGATGCCGGGAGAGGAGTGTCTTTGGCCATGACGTCGATCGACGCTCCTTTTGATCGGCTCGCTGCCTTCCGTTCGCAGGTTACACGAGTTAGATCAAGGGAGCGGTGGCCCGCCCGAATGGGCGGGCCACCTCCTGGAGGCCGTCACTGGGCTGCTCTACTCGCGCCGGGGGAGCGCTCCCCCGTGCAGGCGCCGGGCATCCCCGGCGAGATCGTCGAGGGCGCTGACCACGGAGTCGAAGCGCATCGTGGTGCGGGTGTCCTTCTCGTACGGGTTCCATGCGGGCATGTCCGCGTGGTTCGGGTCGCCGGTGCGGACGAAGGCGATCCAGGCTCCGTGCAGGGTGCGGGCGAGCCCGTCCCGGACGGCGGGGTCGAGCCCGGCCGTCAGGGGTACGTGCGCCCACTGGTCGAAGTTGGCGAAGGCGAAGGGCAGTTCGAGGCAGTGCGCCGCCCCGAGGCGGCCGTCGTAGGCGGCCGTGGGCAGGTCGAACTGGTAGGCCCACACCGGACGGCCCGCCGCGGCCCGTGCCTCTGCCAGCCGGAGGGCGGGCACCCGGAAGAGCTCGTCGGTGATGAGGTCCATCAGGACGCCGGCCGGCCCGGCTCCGGGCCGGGTGCGCTCGTACGCCGCGTACACCTCGGGGGCCGCTTCGGGGCCGAAGGTGTCCGCGATCCGGGCGGTCACCTGCTCCCGGTCGGCTGCGGCGTAGGCCTCGTTCAGGGCGAATCCGAAGTTGGCCTCCTCCCGGGTCCAGCCGATCATCACCTCGATGTCCGCGGCGGCGTCCTGCAGCAGGGCCCGGGCCGGGTGGCGGGCCAGCGTGACCCCGTCGACCACGGGCAGGAACGGCGTCGGCCAGTACCCCCACCGCGTCGTCAGCGCGAAGAGCCCGCCCATGGCGCCGATCAGCTCCGGCCAGGGCACGGCGCGCAGCTCGGCCAGGGTCTTGACCCCGGCGAGCTCCAGGAAGGCGGCGGTGCGCTCCCGGCAGGCATCGGGTGCGGGGAGGTCCAGGCCGAACGGCGGGCTCATCAGGATCACCCGGCGGATCATCCCCCGGGCCTCGGGCAGGCCGGCGAGGGCGGCCGTGGACACCGCGCCGCCCGACTGCCCGGCGACGGTGATCGAGTCCGGGTCGCCGCCGAAGGCGGAGATGTTCTCCCGTACCCAGCGCAGGGCGGCGAGCTGGTCGCTCAGCCAGTGGTTGGCGCCGGAACCGTCGCCGAGCGGCTCGTCCTCGGAGCCGGCGCCGGTGCCGGTGCCGGTGCCGGTGTAGAGGTAACCGAGCGGCCCGATGCGGTAGTTGATGCTGACGACGACCAGGTCCCCGTCACGGGCGAAGGTGGCACCGGAGTAGTTCGGCAGTGACCCGGAGCCGGAGACGAAGCCCCCGCCGTGGATCCAGAGCAGCACCGGCCGCCGGGCGTCGTCCACCGCGGGCGTCCAGAGGGAGAGGGTCAGGCAGTCCTCGTCGAAGGGCGGGGAACCGTGACCGCCGAGAACGGGGTCCCCGCCCTCCACGTACATCTGCGGGGCGCTGGGCCCGTCGGCGGTCGCGTCCCGGGTACCGCTCCAGCCCGGGTGCGGCTGCGCGGGCCGCCAGCGCAGCTCGCCGACCGGGGGAGCGGCGTAGGGCACGGCCCGGAAGACGGCCAGCCCGTCCTCGACCGCACCGCGCAGCGGGCCCGCGGGCGGATGTGCCACGGGGTGATCGGGTCCTGGGGTGGGTGCCATGAGTCGATCCTTCCTGGGTCGCGCACCGATCGCGCACCGACCCGCCAAGAGTATTGCGCTGATTCTGCGAGCGTCAATCTTTCGCGATATTCGGGCTGGGGGGAGGTGGTGGAAGTCGGGCCTGCCCCGCGCGCGGAAATGCCGGCCCGGGAGGGTCGATGGGAGCAACAATGCTCGGCACGACGACGTGAAGAGCAGCGGCCGGACGGCAGCATTGGCGCAAGACCGGCACCTGGAACACGGCTCTGGAGGGTGGCCGGCGCGTGTGCGCCACTTGTGGCACGGCCGTCTGCTCCTACCCGTACCGCTTCCATCCGCCCGAGTCCGCGATGTTCGAGCGCTGCATCGGGCTCGCCTGGTGTTCCCCATGCCGGATCTACGGAGCCAACGTGGTGCACGTCCCGCGGCAACGGCTCCTCGTCGACGACTTCTCCGCGCTACCTTCCGAGCAACGGGACCGGGTTCTGCGTTCGGAGACGCGCGTGATCGAGTACTTGGACCGCCTGGCCCGGGAGGCGGAGGTCAGGGCCGCCGGTCGGCCGTGATGAGGGGAAGGCGTCTGCGCGGTGCCGCCGAGTTCGTCCATGTCGGGCCGCTCTCACGGTTTGCGCCGTGGGGTCTGGCCTGCCTGCCGGGCTGCCGCGGCGGGGCGTGCCGCGCGGGCATGCCGGGTCGGCTCGTGTCGCCCAGGCGTCTGGTGCCGGTCGGTCGGTCCCGCTGCCGTGTCCGCCCTGTCCGCCCTGGGTAAATGGCCTGGCTCGGTGCTTGCTTGGATGGTCGGATCCGGCCGCCGGTCCTGCTGTGTGGCGGTTGGTGTGGCCGTACGCCTGGTGTCGGCCGCATCTCCGGGTGCCCCAGCCCGGCGGCCCGGCCGGTGGGCTCGGGTCGCCCGGAGGGGCGGGGAACGTCCGGTCCGGCCTGGCGACCTGGACAGGCCGGTCGGTCGGACGATCAGGGTTACGGCAGCGCGCCCGGCCCGGAGGGATGGGAGCCCCGGTCGGAGTGCCCCTGGGCACCGCGCCGGGTGGTCACGTCCACAGGGTGTCGGACGCCATGCGTTCCGCCTCCGTTTCCAAAAGGGGCGCGAACGCGCGCCACAGGAGCAGGCAGGCCCCGACGGCCGCCAGGGCGCCGGCGAAGGTGTCGCTCAGCCACTGGGCGTGCTGCCAGGTGCGGCTCCACATCATGGCGCCGGTGTAGCAGGCGCCGAACAGCCACCACCAGCGCCTGCCGCCCGGCGGGAACAGCACCACGGCGGCGGCCATCACCAGGGCCACCGCGCTGAAGACCTGGCCGGACGGGTACGAGCCGTCATTGACCAGCACCCAGGTGTGCGGGGGCCGCGGCCGGTCGGCCAGCTGCTTGAGCGGCAGCACCAGGAGCATGTTGGCCACGACGGCCGTGGTGAAGACGAAGAGCGCCGACCGCCAGCGCCCGTACATGCACAGACAGCCCATCAGCAGCAGCGGCACGACCGTGCCCAGCGGCCCGCCCAGGCGGTCGAGCACCGTGGCGAACCCGCTGGCGGCATCGGCGGGCGACCCCTTCAGCGAAGCGGCCCAGACATCGTCGAGGCCCTGGAAGAAGGGTCGTTCGTCCAGGCGCAGGAGCAGTCCCGTCAGCACGGACAGCAGAGTCAGCGCCGCGCCCCAGGCGAGCGCGTACCGGGGCGGAGCCGCGGGAACGGGCCGCCGGGGAGGCCGGGTGGTGCCCGGGGGCGGGGTGAGGGCGTGATCGGGGAAACCGGGGAAACCGGGGAAACCGGGCATGACGGAAAACCTTTCGCGGCCGTCTCCCCGGGCGATGGGGGACGCAGGAAGACGGCGGACGGGCGCGAAGCGCGGGAACGGAGGCGACGGCTGCGCCGAAGAGCGCGCCGAGGGAGGTGCGTGGAGGGCGCAGGGCCGAGGCGGTCGCGCGGATGACGCCGCACGGGCCAGGCGCCCCGACGGGCGGGGTAGAGAGAGGGGCCGCGCGCCGAAGCGCGTCCCGGGAGGTTCGTGGAGATGTGCGCCAGATGCAGCCGCGCCGATGGCGGCGTGCGGGCGGTGCCGGGGTGTGTCGAGGGGATGGTGGAGGTAGGCGTGCCGACGGCGGAGGCGGGCGCGTCGAGGGGGTGGTGGCGGTGTGCGGCGGGAGCAGGCGTGCAGATGGCGACGCACCGCGGAGCGCCGGGCCGCCGAGGTGTCCGGAGCGGCCCGAGTGAGCCGGCCTGGGTGGCATTGACGTCCCTGAGGGTGCCTCGGTCGCCCGGGCAGGCCGAGTTGGCTGTTCGCCGGCGGCAGCCGGAGTGGCCGAGTCGCCATGGGGTGGGGCGTGTTGCCCCCGGCTGAACTCGCCTGCCCTGGAGATGCCACGGCTCCCCGAGTTGGCCGAGTGGACCCGTATACCGGCCTGAGCCGACCGAGCTGCCGGGGTTACCGGAGGCTCGGTCGGGGTGCGGTGGGGAGTATTGCGGAAGCGTGACCGTCGCCACAAGGGCAAGAGGGTTCTCAGTCGGGCTGGAAGCCCGCGGAGGCCGCATTTAGGTGGTTACACGTGATCCACCTGGACTTCGTCCATGGGTCACGATCTGTGCGGAGGGCTGCTCCAACCCTTGGCGAGACCGGGGAACGAGTGCTACACAGTGTCCAGCACCGCAAGTGACACGTGTAACAACATCGTGTTTCGGTCACCCGACGTCTCACTACCAAGCACCACGCGGCACAGCACCGAAGCACCGAACCACGAAGCACCCGCTCGTCGCGGCACCGCACCCGGCGGCGCAGCGCAACCGGGCACCACCCGGCCAGCACCACCGCGCCGCAGGCACTCGGCACCACACCGCACCCGCTCGTCGTGGCGCACCGCAGCACCGCACCCGGCGGCGTAGCGCCACCCGGCGCAGCACCGTACCCACGCGGTGCGGCGCAGCATGCAGCACCGCACCCGGCGTCGCAGCACAACCCGGCACCACCCGGCACCACCCCGCACCGCACCCCACCGCGCCGCAGGCACCCGGCATCACTCCGCACCCCGTCGAGCAATCGCACCGCGTCGGCCGCCTCGCGCTCGGCGCGGCATTCCCCCCGGTGACGCCCACGTGCACGACAGCACACGCACCCGCATCCGCATCCGCACCCCCGGCGTCGCCGCCCTCCCCGCGCACCGCACCGGCGGTCCCCCCACGCCACCTCCCCGCTCCGTCCCCCGAGGAGTCGTCATGGCTACGAACGAGATCATCGACCCGCCCGTCCCGGCGGATCCCGAACCCTCCCGCGGACGCGGGCTCCTGCTCCTCCTGCTGGTCGCGAACTCCGCGATGATGGCCGTCTACATGGGCGTCGGCTCCGTCCTCCTGCCCACCCAGATCGAGGCGATCGCCGGCGACGACAAGGTGGCCGTGCTCGGCCTGATCGGCGGTATCAGCGCGATCTTCGCGACGGCGTTCAACCCGATCGCCGGAGCCCTCTCCGACCGCAGCGGCCGTCGCAACCCCTGGGTCCTGGGCGGCGCGCTCGGCTCACTCGTGGGACTCGCCGTCCTCGGCAGCGTCGGTACCGCACTGCTCGTCGGGATCGGCTGGTGCCTGGTCCAGGCGACCATGAACATCTATCAGGCCGCCGTCACCGCGATCGTGCCCGACCGGGTGCCCGCCGCCCGGCGCGGTACCGCATCCGCGCTGGTGGGGCTGGGCCTGCCCATCGGCGGTACGGTCGGCGTGCTGATCGCTTCCCAGACCTCGGAGCACCTGCGTACCGGCTACCTCGTCTTCGGCGCGGTCATCGCCGGAGCCGCACTGCTCCTCACCGGCTTCTGCCGAGACGTACCGAGATCCGCGCCCGCCCCGGACGTACCGGCCGCCCCCAAGGGGGCCCAGCTCAAGGCCTTCCTGTCGGCGCTCGCCAACCACGACTTCCGATGGGCCTTCATCGGCCGCGCCCTGATGGTCCTCGGCTACTTCTCGGTGGTCGGCTACCAGCTCTACATCCTCGGCGACCACATCTCGCTCCCCGCCGGGCTGGCCCCGCCCGCCGCGATGGCGATCCTCACGCCCGTGTCGATGGTCGCGATGGCCGTCTCCACCGTGGTCGGCGGGCTGCTGTCCGACCGCTGGAACCGCCGCAAGGTGTTCGTCGGCGTCTCGGCGGCCCTCGCCGGGCTGGTCATGGTGGTCCCCGTCGTCAGCCCGACCTGGACCGGCATGCTCGTCTTCAGCGCGCTCAACGGCCTGGCCTTCGGCTGCTTCATGGCCGTCGACACCGCGCTCGTCACCCTGGTGCTGCCCCGGGCCGAGGACGCCGCTCGCGACATGGGCGTACTGAACATCGCGAACGCCGGGCCGCAGATCATCGCCCCGTTCGTGGCCTCGGCCGTGGTCACCACCCTGGGCGGGTACACCCCGTTGTTCCTGGTCGGCGGCGCGCTCTCGCTGATCGGCGCCCTCGCGATCCTGCCCATCCGCAGCGTGCGCTGATCCCTCCCGGTCCGGGTTCCGTACGGGGCTTCGCGCCCTCGGAGCCGCTTCGGCCGCCGGGCCGTCCCTTCCGGGCGGCGGCCCGGCCCGCGCTCCGGCGGGCTCGCGCCGTGGGTCGCGAGCCCGCCGGGCCCCACCCTTGCCGACCCTCACGCCGTTCGACTTCCCCTCCCCTCCATTCCCTCCCCTTCATTCCCTCCACCCTGACCTCTTCTAAGGAGCGTTCCGTGCAACGCAAGCGAGTTCTGCCGTTGGCCGCCCTGCTGCTCTGCGCGCCGGCCCTCGCCGGTACGGTGCCCGCCGCCGCGGCCGAGCCGCACGGCGGGCCGGCGCCCGCACCGGTGCCCGCGGGCCCGCTGCGGATCCTGCTCACCAACGACGACGGCTACAACGCCCCCGGCATCCGGCTGGCCTTCGCGCGGCTGACCGCCGCGGGGCACGACGTCACCATCGTGGCCCCGCTCACCAACCAGAGCGGCGCCGGTACGAAGACGTCCAGCGCCCCGTCCCTCACGGTGCGCCACCCCGAGCCGAAGGTCTGGGCGGTCGACGGATCCCCCGGTGACTCGGTGAACTTCGGTCTCTCCGAGGTGTTCGAAGGGCGGGCGCCCGATCTCGTCGTGTCGGGCACCAACTTCGGCCCGAACGTGGCCGCGCTCGCCACCCACTCCGGTACGGTCGGCGGCGCCATCGCCGGACTCGACGCCGGTGTGCCCGCCATCGCCCTGAGCACCGGTGGCGTCACCGCTCCCGACCCCGTGACCACGGTCAACGCGATGGGTCCGACGCTCGACTTCGCGGTCAAGCTGATCGACCGGCTGCGTTCGCGGGCCCGTTCCGGCCCGCTGCTTCCCCAGGGTGTCGGCCTCAACGTCAACCACCCCGTCGTCGGGGCCGACGGCAAGGGAACCCCGGCCGGGGTGGCCACCACCTTCCAGGACGCGCAGGCGCTCCTGAAGGCCGACTTCACCGACGCCGGCGACGGCACCTGGAAGGTCGGCGTGAAGGTGGACCTGAAGGCTCCGGCCCGGGGCAGCGACGTGGAAGCCGTGAGCGCCGGAAAGATCGCCGTCAGCCCGATCAGCGCCGACTGGAACACCGGGCCGGTCGACTTCGCCGTCACCGCGGTCCTGCTCGCCGGGCTCCGCCCGTAGGCCGGTCCCTGCCCCGGGCGCAGCCCCACCACGGCCCCGAGGGCAGGGCCCTGCCCTCGCGCCCCCGCCGACCGCACCAGCCGGCCTCCCGGAGGCGGGGCGGGGCGTCCCGCGCCCCGTCCCGCCCCCGGATCGTCCCGAACCCAGGAGTACGGATGCCACGGCTCTCCCACCGGATCACCCGCCTTTCCACCTCAAGGTCTTTACCGTGCACGGTAGTTGTCCTCGCAACGCTGATCGCCGCCATCCTCCCGGCAGCCGCCTCGCCGAGCCTCGCCGCGGCGGTTCCGGGCGGCTCTCCCCGCCCTGTGGTCTCCCTCGCGCAGGGCGCGCTGCGCGGCCGCGCCCACGACGGGGCGCAGGAGTTCCTCGGCGTGCCCTACGCCGCCGCCCCGGTCGGGGAGAACCGGCTGCGGGCCCCGCAGGCGCCCCGGCGCTGGAACGGTGTGCGCGAGGCCGTCGAACAGGCCCCCGCCTGCCTGCAGTTCTCGCCCTTCGGACTCCGCGATCCGGCGGCCGTCAGCGAGGACTGCCTGTACCTGGACGTGTACCGGCCCGGCGGCGCCCGCGCCGGTGCCCGGCTGCCCGTGATGCTCTGGATGCACGGGGGCGCGTACAGCCAGGGCACCGGCACCCAGTTCGGCGGACGCACCATGGCGGAGCTGACCGGATCCGTCGTGATCAGCATCAACTACCGCCTGGGACAGCTGGGTTACCTGTCACTGCCTGAGCTGGGCCGGGAGGACGCGCTGCGCTCCGGTTCCTTCGGGCTGATGGACCAGATCCAGGCGCTGCGCTGGACGAAGGAGAACATCGCGGCCTTCGGCGGGGATCCGGGCAACGTCACGGTCTCCGGCCAGTCCGCGGGCAGCGGTTCGGTGTGCGGGCTGCTGGCCGCCCCGTCGGCGGCCGGCCTCTTCCACCGGGCCGTGCTGCAGAGCGGCCCGTGCACGCTGCTGCGCCCCCCCGACCGCGCGCGGGCCGAGTCCGAGGCGCGCGGGTTCGCGGCGGGTGCGGGCTGCCCCGATCCGGCCGTCGTCGTGGCCTGCCTGCGTGCCGCTTCCGGGCCGTCACTGGTGGACGCCGCCCGGACGCGGCCCACTTCGGGTCCCGCGTCCGGCGACGGGCTGCTGCCGCGGGATCCGGCCGCGGCGATCTCGGCCGGGCACTGGAACAAGGTCCCCGTCCTGATCGGGAGCACCCGCTCCGAGGCGCGCTTCTTCGTCGCGCTGACCCAGCCCGGCCTGACGGCCGCGCAGTACGCCGAACAGGTACTCGCCGCCTACGGCACGGCCGGGCCGGAGGTCCTCTCGCGCTACCCGGTGGCCGCGCACGGATCCCCGTACCTGGCACTGTCGGCGCTCAAGACCGATTCGACGTTCGCCTGTGAGACGGCGTGGACGGCCCAGTCGTTCGCCCGCCAAGTACCGACTTTTGCCTACGAGTTCAATGATCCCGATTCGCCCACCCTGGCGGGCGCGCAGGTCCCCGGCCTGGACGAGTCGAACGCGCACAGCGCCGAGCTCGCCTACCTGCACGACTTCACCATGGGCGCACGGCCCCTGACCTCCGTCCAGACTGCCCTGGCCACCCGGATGAAACGCTACTGGGGTGCCTTCGCCCGCCACGGGGTTCCCGCGGTCGCGGGCCAGACACCCTGGCCGGCGACCGGACCGGGCGGCACCGTACTGACCCTGGCGCCCGCGGGGGACCGGCTCGACCGGGTCTTCGCGGCCGAGCACCAATGCGGCTTCTGGCGCGACCAGCCCTCCCGGCCGCTCTGACGGGAGACGGGACCCGGTGGTCCGTACGGGGGATGATCCGCGCTCGCGTCAACGCGTGAGCGGCGTGATCATCCTTTGGTGACCACCGAATGGACGGCGGCCCGGGGGGTGCCGCCACGCCGCCGGATGCCCCGAGGGCCACGGTCCCCACGGGCATCCGGCGGTTCATCGCGCCCCGACGCGGCTGCGGGACGCGGGGAGAGGGGGCATCAGCGCGCGGAGCGGACCGTGCGTGATGCCAGCATGCCCGTTCGGGCAACGGAGCCAGGCGAATCCGTTGCGTAGGCACGGGAGGTGGGAACGTGACTGCTCAAGCGGTGGGCACGGCGGCTCGCTCGACGCCCACGGGGCGCAGCTCCGCGGAGGCGCCCGCGGACCCCGCCGGGGTCGCGGAAGCGTCCGGGTCCGCGACCCCGGAAGGGGCCGCCGGGGGCACGGGAGCCGCCGAGACGGCGGTGGCCCGGACGGAGGCGGCCGTCGGACAGGGTCCGTGCCGCACGGATCCGGAACTGCTGCTCGCAGCCTCGGTGCTGTTGGCGGACGCCGCCCTGACGGCGAAGCAGGCGGGCGCCGAGCTGACGGGTGCGCTGAGCAGCTGGCGGCTGGGGCTGGCGGCGCTGCGCCGCCCGGCCTGGGCCCTCGGCACGGCGGTGTCGTGCGCGCGGGCACTGACCAGCCCGGCGGGACTCGGCTTCGGGGCCAACGGCGGACTGGCCGGCGAAGTGGCCAGGATCGCGGGGAACTTGACGTACCGCAGGCCGGCCGCCGTGGCCATGGCCGTGGACGCCTTCGCCCTGCGGATCAGGGCGATCGCCTCCGACCACCCCAATCTGGACTCGCCGCTCGCCAGGCGGCTGACCGACGCCATGGTGGCCGGGAACAGGCTGGAGGCGCTCCGTGCCATGTACGCGCTCGTCGAGCGACTGGGGGTCACGCGGGCCCTGACCACGATGAGCCCCGTGATCATGGAGCTGTCCGCGCTACTGGGCCTGCTCGACGAGAACCCGGTCAACGACGACTTCTCCTGGGTCACGCTGGCCGGCGGGGTACCGACCACGGATCCGGTCTTCGGACTGCCGAGCACCCTGCTGAAGTACCTCAACCCGGGCCCCGGCCGGGCCGAACGGGCGGACGCGGACTCCATCCTGGCGAAGGTGCTGGCCACGTCCGGCAACGACATCGTCAGCTACGTCAACGACATCGGGGCCCTGGGCAACCACGGGCTGGTGCTGCTGCGCCGCGTCGAGTGCACCGACGGCGCCGTACGGTACGTCCTGCTGTTGCCCGGAACCAGTTTCGGCCTGCTGAGCAACAGCACCCCGCAGGACCTGGTCGGAGCGTTCGACGGGCTGCTGCGCACCGATACGACGTACACGCGCGCCGCGCGCAAGCTGCTGCTGCGGGCCGGGGTGCCGGCCGGGTCCGAGCTCATGATCGTCGGCCACAGCCTGGGCGGCATGACCGCGATGAACCTCGCCGCGGACGTGGAGGTCTCGTCTCGCTACCAGCTCACGCACGTGATCGCGGTGGGCTCGCCCATCGACGGCAAACGCCCCGCGGACCACACCACCCAGGTGATCAGCCTCGTCAACAACCACGACGTGATCCCGATGATCGACGGCCGCGGCCCCGCCTCTCCCCACGAGATCCCCGCCGGCTGGGTCGAACTGGCCTGGCTGGACGAGTCGTACGACTACCCGCTGTCGCACGCCCCGCAGGCCTACTCGGACACCCTGCGCGGCCCCATGGCGCACCACCGGGAAGAGGTCAACGCCCTGATCGGCGCCTACGACGGCCGGATCGTCGGCAACCAGCCCTACATGCTGCGCGACAAGTGACCCAGGGAGAAACCGAGATGACCTCTTCCCGCGACGGCGGCGACCCCACGGCGAGCACCGCACCACGCGTCCCCCACGCTGCCTGGGCCCTGGAGAACGCCGTGTTCAGCGCGGCCATGGTCGCCCAGCGGCTGCCCTGGACGGACGCCGCGGCCCGCGCCCTCGGACTGGAGGCCCTGACCCGTGAAGGGGTGCGGCGCGCACTGCTGGAACACCTGCGGCGCACCCGCTCCGGGAGCCCGGTCCGGCTGCGGACCCCCTTCGGGAGCTTCCTCGTGGCGCTGACCCCCGCCGCGTCCGAATCCCTCCTCGTCCGGGCCGGCGAGGACCGGGTGTTGGAGCCCCCGGCCGGGCTCACCGGCGCCGGGCAGCGCTACGGGCTGTCCCCGCACACGGCGCTCGCCTGGGAGACCGCGGCACCGGGAGGAGAACTGCCCGCGCTCGCGGCCCGGTACGTCGACGAGGCCGTCGAGGGCCGGCGCGGGGACGGCACCCTGGAGTGGCAGGCCTGGAGCCGGGCGATGGCCGCGCTGGCCCGCCACCTGGTGGCGGGTGAGGCGGCCGCCGAGGACACCCTGCTGAGCGAGATCGTCACCCGGGCCGTCGCAGCGGACGGCCCGGGTGCCCGCACCGACCTCGAGGCCGCCCTCCGGCGCAGGACGGCCCGCTACCTCGAGGACCCCGCCCCGGACTCCCTGGCCGGCCGGCTGGTCGCGGCCGGAGCCTGCGCGGACACCGCGGCCGCGGCGGTGGCCCACGCGCTCGCCCTGGTGTCCGAGGCCGCGACCGCCACGACCCTGCAGGCCCTGGCCCTGCACTCGGTGGAACCGGAAGCCTCCCCGGAGGAAACCGTCGCCCGGGCGCTGCGCCACTACCCGCCGGTGGCCGCCGCCGTGCACCGGGTCCGGACGCCCTTCGTCTGGGAGGGCCTCGACATCGCCGCCGGTACGGAGATCCTGTGCGCCCCGGGCTGGCTCCCCGACCCGAAGGGCGGCGCGGGCCCCGGGATCTGGCCCTCCGCGCTGTGCGGAGCGCCCGGAGCCTGTGCGGCGAGCCGGCTCGGGGTGCTCGTCGCCGAGGAGCTCCTCCGCGCGGTCACGGCAGTCGCCCGGCCCTTCGTGGTCTCGCCGCGGCTGGTCGCCGGCCGGCTGCCGGGCACGCTCGAGGCGCGCTCGCTCCTCGTCTCCCTCCGGGAACTCCCGGGCGGCCGGGGCGACGGCCGGGTGACGGTGGGCAGGCCGGCGGCGCTGCCCGTCCCGGTACGCGGCTGCGCACCCGCCTCCTACGGAGCTCTGGCGCAGACCAGCGCCGACCGGCTGGCGGAACACGCGGTGAGCCTCGCGGCCTGTGCGGGGGCCGAGGGCTGGGACCGGGACGAGGCGGGGGAGAGCTTCCGCATGGTCCTGCTCGACCACGCGGGACGCTGCGAGCGGGCGGCCGCCGGTGTCCGGAAGGCGGCGACCCGGCTGGCGGACTGAGGCGCGGGACCGGGCGGCACGCGGTGGCCGCCCGGTCACCAGAAGGGCGTCCCGCGCCTGTCGCGCTCCCTGTCCACCAGGGACTGCAGGGCCTCCTGGGCCTCGTCGCACAGCAGGCGGGCCGCTGCCTTGCGGGCGGTGTAGGACTCCGGCCGGGGCGGTGCGGGGATCGGCTCGCCCACGGTGATGAGCCACTTGGCCGGCAGCGGGAGGAGCGTGGTGAGCGGGAAGTAGGGGAGGTCGAACAGCCGCGCCAGGGCGGGCACGTCACCGAACTTGGGATAGGTCTCCTCGGCGCCGATCACGGACACCGGGACGACGGGCGCTCCGGCCCGGACGGCGGTCGCCGCGAACCCGGGGCTGAACGGGCGCAGCCGGTAGCGGCTGCGGAACGACTTCTCCAGACCGGAAATTCCCTCGGGAAACACCCCCACGAGTTCCCCGGCGTTCAGATGTTCCAGCCCGAGTGTCGGGTCGATCGGAAAGGCGCCCAATTTCCGGGCGTACGAGCCGAGCACCGGAAATCGAAAAGTCAGAGAAGCGGCCGGAACGTTTAGCGGGCGGTCCAGGATCCGGGTGAGCGATTTGAGGAGGACGAACGCATCGAGCCCCCAGGCACCCGAATGGTTGGCCACGATCATGGCCGGCCCGTCCTGTGGAATGTTTTCCCCACCGGTGACCTCGAGCCGGAAGTAGTCGTTCATCAGCCAGTCGAGCAGCCGGTCCCAGGCGCCCTCCCCGGCTTCGCCGAGCCTCTCCTTCGCGTAGCGGAATTCGGCGGCCCCCGTCCCCGCCAGATCGGTCACGCTCTCCGACACGAGTATTCTCCTTTTCTCGCCGGCCGTTGTCGCCACCTTGGCGTAATGGCCGCACTATCGCAAATAGGAGCCGTCATGACCATTTCCACTCCCGAATCGACCGAATCGACTGATTCGATGATCGCTCTGATCAGTGAAATCATCGCTCCGATGGTGGATCTCGACGCCGCGGACGTGCACGCCGGTGCCCGGATGGGGGATCTGCTGACCGACTCGCTCATGGTGGTGGAGATGGCCATGGCCCTGCACGAGAAGCTGGACATCAAGGTCGACGAGGAGGAACTCCGCGACGGCACCCTCGCCGAGTTCGCCGCGCTCCTCGCCGTCCGCCGGGGCGCCGTGGCGGCCCCGGCGGACGGCTCCGCCCGGTCCTAGCGGGCGCCCGCCGAAGCGTGGGCCGGCTCCGCGGAGGCCTCGGACGCGGCCGCCGTGGCGTGCACGGTGTCGAGCTGGGCCTCCATGTCGTCGAGCGCACTGCGCACCGCGGCGATCCGCAGCAGCAGCTCGTCGGCGGCGTCCGGGGCCGACTGCGTCGCCAGGAGCGCGGCCCGCTTCTCCTCCTTCTCGGCCTCGTCCTCCATCTCCCGCGCCTCCTCCAGGGCGTTGAGGACCACGCCGATCAGGACGTTGACCAGCACGAAGGAGGCGAACAGTACGTAGGAGGCGTAGAAGAGGATGCTCAGCGGGGAGATGGTCAGCCCCGCGTGGACGGCGTCCCCGAGCCCCTCCAGCGTCATCAGCAGGAACAGGGTCAGACCGGCCCGGCCGATGGAGCCGTAGTGCTGCGGGTCGTGCTCGGCGAAGCAGATCCAGCCGATCATCGCGTACACGTAGACGATCAGCGCGCCCACGAACAGGAAGCTGACGGTACCGGGCAGGCTGCGGCCCACCGCCACCAGGAGGATCCGCAGCTGGGGCATGAACCTGGCCGTCCGCAGGACCCGCGCCAGCCGCAGCAGTCGCAGGAGCGTGGTGTTCTCCCGCAGGAACGGGACGAAGGCCGAGGAGACGACCAGCAAGTCGAAGACGTTCCAGGGGTCTTGGAAGAAAGCTTTCGGCCGGTCGGCGTGCGCGCCCAGGCGGATCAGCATCTCCAGGGTGAAGGCGATCACGCAGAAACGCTCGGTCGCCGACAGGAGGCCGGCGTACTCGGCGGACAGGCCGCTGTACGTCTCGGCGCCCAGGAGTGCGGCGTTGAAGAGGATCACCGCGAAAACGGTGAGCGAGAACGCGGGCGCCTCGCACACGTCACGGCAGTGTGCGGCAAGCCTTCCACGCCTGGTGTCCACCGCGGTCGGGTCGGTCATCGTGCTCCCTCGTACGGGCCACCGGCCGCCCCCGGCCCCGCACGCGCCGGCTGCGCCGCGACGGAAGACGAGGCAGCCGAGGCGATGTTCATGTTCCGCGTCGTGTAACGCCGTACGGGGGAATTCGAGACGCCCTGAAGCGCTACATCGCCCGATCGGGGACCCGGACCGCCCAGCGCGGGCCGCGGTGCGGCGGGCAGGATGGGCGCATGACGAGTCGTGACGGTGGGACCGGACAGGCACGGAACGGTGGGACCGGACAGGCACGGGACGGCGGGACCGGTCAGGCGTGGGCCGCGCTGGGCGGCCCCGAGGAGCTGGCGGGCCGGGTCGGCTACCGGGGGCCGGGCGGGCTGGCGGACGGGCCGCTGCCCGTACGGGAACTCGCGCGGGCCACGGTGGGCGTGTGCGCGCTGGCCGCCGCGGAGCTGGCCGCCGTACGGTCCGGTGGCGGTGCGCAGGACGTGGCTCCGCTGCTGGTCGACGAGGGGGCCGTGGCCACGGCGTTCGTCAGCGAGCGCCACTTGCTGGTGGACGGCCGGGCGCCCGTGTCGTTCGCGCCGCTGTCCGGCTTCTGGCGGGCCGCCGACGGGTGGGTGCGGACGCACGCCAACTATCCGCACCACGAGAGCGCGCTGGTCCGCGTCCTGGGCGCCGGGACCCGGGAGGGCGTGGCCGCGGCGATCGCCCGGCGCCGGGCGGCGGACGTCCAGGAGGAGGTCTACGCGGCCGGTGGGCTCGCGGTGGCCGTCGCGCAGGAGTACGGCCCGCCGCAGCCCCTCGTGGAACGGACCGGCCCGGGCGGACGCGGGCGGCCCCTCGGGGAGGTGGCCGCGGACACCGCACGGCCGCTGGCGGGGGTGCGGGTGCTCGACCTGACCCGGGTCATCGCGGGACCGGTGGCCACCAGGACGCTCGGACTGCTCGGCGTGGACGTCCTGCGGATCGACTCCCCGGGGCTGCCGGAGTCGGACGACGCGTACGCGGACACGGGGTTCGGGAAGCGGTCCGCCCTCCTCGACCTCGGGCAGGCGGGGGACCGGGCGGTGTTCGACGGACTGCTCGCCCGGGCGGACGTGGTGGTGACCGGATACCGGCCCGGAGCACTGGAGCGGTTCGGCCTGGCCGCGGACGAACTCCTCGCGCGGCGGCCGGGCCTGGTGGTGGCCGAGCTGTGCGCCTGGGGCCCGCGGGGCCCCTGGGCGGGGCGCCGGGGCTTCGACTCGCTCGTGCAGGCGGGGTACGGGATCTCCGCGGCCTGCGGGGACGAGCACGCCCCCGGGGTGCTCCCGGCGCAGGCGCTCGACCACGGGACGGGCTACCTGGCTGCCGCCGGGGTGCTACGGGCCCTCGCCGAGGGCGGTGGGCAGGCCCTGCGGTTCTCCCTCGCGGGGACGGCGTCCTGGCTGGTCCGCGAGGTCCCGGCGGCCGGCGCGGCCGTACCGGGGTACGCGCCGGAGCCGTGGCTGCGGGAGACCACGTCGGGGTACGGGCCGCTGCGCCACGCGGCTTCGCCGCTCGGGGGCGCGACGTGGGACCGGGGTCCGTCCCGCTGGGGCACGGACCGGGCGGCCTGGCTCTGAGCCGGGGCGGCGGAGCCGCGGGTACGCGCCGGGGCGGGGCCCCGGCCGGGGTGTCGGCCGGGGCCCCGCGGGTGGTGCCGCCCGCCTCCGGGGTGTGGAGGGGGCGGCATGCGTGGACCGGGTGGAGCGCGTGGAGTTGCTGGTCAGGTCAACGGACCGCGCGCCCGGGAGCCGGCCTAGAAGTAGACGTTCCAGGTGACGCTGACCGAGGAGGACTTGCCCGCGGCGTCGGTCACGGTGAGGGTGCTGCCGCCGAAGCCCCAGGTGGTGGGGGAGCCGGTGATGACACCCGTGGCGGCGTTGATGCTCAGCCCGGCGGGCAGGCCCGTGGCCTTGAAGGCGTAGGGCGCGGTGCCGCCGGTGACCTTGAGGGCGAGGCCGACGGGCTTGCCGATGTAGACGGTCTGGTTGCCCGGGTTCGTCAGCACGGGGCTGGTGCCCGTGACGGTGCTGACGGTCCAGGAGAACGCGGCCGACGCGGTCTTGCCGGCGTTGTCGGTGGCCGTGACGGTCACGTTGGAGGTGCCGGCCGTGGTCGCGGTACCGGTGATGGCGCCGGTGGTCGAGCCGATGCTCAGACCGGCGGGCAGGCCCGACGCGGACCAGGTGTACGGCGCGGTGCCGCCCGTGGCCTTGACGGTGAGGCCGGCCGCGGCGCCGACGGCGGAGCTCTGGCTGCCGGGGTTGGTGACGGACAGGGCCGTACCCGCGGTCGTGATCGTCCACGAGAAGGAGGTGGAGCCGGTCTTGCCGGTGTTGTCGGTGGCGGTGACGGTCACGTTGGAGGTCCCGGCCGTGGTGGGAGTGCCCGTGATGCTTCCGGTGGAGGAGTCGATGGCCAGCCCGGCGGGCAGGCCGCTCGCGGACCAGGTGTAGGGGGCCGTGCCGCCCTCGGCGCTGTTCTTCAGCTCGGGTATGCGGGCGCCGATGACGCCGTTCTGGGCCGAGACCGCGGCGACGGTGACGTTGCCGGGCTGCGGGTTGGAGGTGGTGAGCGTCAGCTTGAACTTGGTCAGGGCTTCGATCACCGGCTGGAAGATGGTGAACTTCTCGCCGCTGCCCGACGTACACGTGGCGCTGCCGCCGCCGGAGTGCAGGCCGACGGCCTTGCCACCGGTGGCCGAGACGTACGAACCACCGGAGTCGCCGCCGGCCGAGCAGGCGCTGGAGTACGACAGGCCGTCGATGACGACGTTGCCGTAGTCCACCTTCTGGTTGACCTTGGTGACCTCACCGCACTGCATCTGGGTGGTCTGGCCGGAGCGGCAGATCGCGGTGCCGACGACGGCCTCGGCCGAGCCCGTGACCGTGACGTCGGGCTTGCCGGTGATGTCCGTGTAGCCGGACACCTTCGGAGCGAGGTTCCATCCCGCCTGGTCGACGTCGACGAGGCCGAAGTCGCCCTCGGAACTGTTGATGCTGCTCTTGCCGTCCTTGTTGGAGGTACCCAAGCGGGTCCCGTCCTTGCCGTACACCGGCTGGTTGACGTCGTTGGTGCAGTGGCCGGCGGACAGGAAGGTCTTGCTGCCGTCCGCGGTCCGGCTGGCGGCGAACCCGATCGAGCAAGGGCTCTCGGAGCCCGGCACCCACTTCTCGCCGCCGACCACGTCACCGCCCTGCTGGCGAGGGCTGCCGGTGGTCTCGGTGACGTGGGCGATGCCGCCCAGGGCGCCGAGGCGGGCGACGAAGGCCTCGGTGGACGCGTCGCGCGCCGTGCGGTCGACCGTGACGTCGATCCGGTTGTTCCGGACGTCGGGGCCCCAGGACACCACACCCGCGATCCCGGACCCGATGGCGAGGGTCACGGTCCGGGCGGTGGCGGCCAGTTCGGCCGGGCTGTAACGGGCCGTCACGGCCACGGCGCCCGCGTCCCGCACCACCGCGGCGTCCGCCGCGCTGGAGACGGCCGCGTTCAGGCGTCCCGTGGAGGAGTCGAACCACATGCCCGCCACCCGGTCGCCGACCCGGCCCCGGATGAGGGTGGCGGCCTGGCCGGCCGCGGTCTCGTCGGCGATCCGGTCGCGGACCTGCGCGTCGGTGAGGTGGAGGTCGCGCTGCATGGCCTTCAGGAGCTGCGGGGACACGGACGGTCCGGGCTGCGCGGCGGGAGTGGCCTGCGCGGGCAGGGCGCCGAGGCCGCCGAGCGCGACGACGGCCGTGACCGAAGCGGCCGCGACAGAGGCCCACGTGGACCTGCTGGACAGATTTCGCACGGAAATCCCTTCATGGGGGGCGGACCGGAGGGGTAGGCCGGTACGGATGGGCGTCCCGTGGGGGAGCACGGGACCCGTTCACGTCCCCGGAGCACGGAGATCGGGGAGCCGCGTCTGCGCACTCCGGGGTGGCCAACAGAGTGATCCCGGGCCGGTACCGCGAGCATCGGAGGAAACCCTTGCTGCCGGTGCCGCCGTCCGCTCCGCCCCAACCGGCCCCGGAACAGCGCGCGTTGTCCTCCCGCGCAGGCCGCCCGGGGCTCGTGCGCGCGCGCAGGCGGGCGGCCGCCGCGCCCGCCTGCGCGCGTACGGCGTCCCGGGCCCGTCGCGCCGGGCCCGGGACGCCGTACGGCGGACCGCCCGGACCGCGCCCCCGCTCCTCCCGAGAAGGGCGCGGTGCTCCGGATCTGCCACCCCGCACCCGGAGCGCGGACGGCCCGCCGTCGCACCACCATCGCCGGGAGCGGGACCCCTTGGCATCAGGGGAAACCCTTGATCCGTACGTCCCGCGGCACCCGCCGTTGTCACGCGAACCGGCGCCGCCTACGGTGCCTCCTCGTGACGCCAGACAGCGACCCCGCCCCCTCTGCGGCCTGTGCGAACCCCGCGCACCCGGACCACCCGGACCACCCGGACCACCCGGACCACCCGGACCACCCGGACCACCCGGACCACCCGGACTACCGCGCCGACGGCCCCGCCCCGGCCGCGGGGGTCCGGCACGCGGTACCGGGCGCGGCCCGGCACGCTGCGGCCGTGCTGGAGCGCGAGGGGCGGGTGGCGCTCGCCGGCCCCTGGGGTGCGGGCAAGACCACCGTCCTGGAGGAGGTGCTGCGCACCCTCCCCTCCGGCCCGGACCCCGGCAGCGGCGGCGGTATCAGCTCCGGCACCGGCAGGGGCCCCGGTCGTACGGTGCTGCGCGTCACGACGGTCGAAGAGGACCGCGACCACGTCTTCGGCGCGCTCGCCCAGATGCTGTCCCACTGCGGCCCGGCCCAGCTCGCGGCGCTCTCGGACCGGCAGAACGAGGTGGTGGACCGGATCCTGCACCGGAGCGCCGACGAACCGCTCGCCGCCTCCGAGCAGTTGCCCGCACGCCTCGCGGTGACCGCGCTGCTCGCGCCGGGCCGCTGGATCCTGGCCGTGGACGGGGCCCAATGGCTCGACCCGGCCAGCGCCGACGTCCTCGGCTACGCCCTGCGGACCCTCCCCGCACCCGGGCTCACCGCGCTCGTCACCGAACGCGTCCACGGCCGTGCGCAGGCCGCCGCCCGGCTGCTCGGCGGGCACCCCGTCCAGGTCGACGTGGACCCCCTCGACGCCGAGGAGACGGCCGCCCTGCTCGAAGCACACGGACTGCCCACCCGCTGGGCGGGCCCCCTGCAGAGCCACTGCGGCGGCCACCCCCTGCTGACCTCCGTGTCCTGTACGGCACTTGCGCGGCTGCCCGCCTCCCGGCGGCACCGGCCCGCCATGGCCGAGCAGGCGGTCGACGCGGCCGGGGCCTGGCTGCGCTCCACGCTCGGCGAACCCGCCCGGCACACCCTGATGCTCGCCGCCCTCACGAGCCGGCCCTCGCTGCCGCTCCTGCTGCGGGCCGGCCGCTCCGACGCCGAGGAACACCTGGCCCAGGCCCAGGCCGCCGGGGTGCTGAGCGTGGACCCGGCGAGCGCCGTCCACTTCACCGCGGCGGCCCTGGCCCGCGCGGCCGCGCGCTCCGGGGCCAGGCCCGAGCGCGCGGCCGCCCACCTGACGCTCGCCCGGGCCGTCGGAGACCCCGTCCACGAGGTGCGCCACCGGGTCCTGGCCGCGGACCTGCCCGACCAGGGACTGGCCGAGGACACCGAGACCGCCGCGGCCACCGCCCGCGAGGCGGGCGAACGGGCCCTGGCCGCCGAACTGTTCCTGCTGGCCGCCGAGACCACGCCGCCGGCCCGCTCCGCCATGCGCATCCGCCGGCTCTCCCACGCGGCCCAGGAGGCGGCCTGCGCCGGCTCCGTCGACATCGCCCGGCAGGCGGCCGACGCGCTGACCGCCAGCAGGGCCGAACCCACCGACCAGGTCACGGCACTGCTCGCCGTCGTCGACGCCCACGGGCAGGCCATCTCCGACCTGGAGCCGCTGCTCGCACGCTGCCGGGAACTGGCGGCGGGCCACCCCGACCTGCTCGCCGCCGTCGAACTCCGGGCGGCCATCGCCGCCAACGTGGCCCACGCGGCCCCCGAGCGGGCCCTGCGCGCAGCAGGGCGGGCCGCCGAACTCGCAGCCGCCGGCGGCCACCGCCCCCTGCAGGCGGCCGCCCTGACCATGCGGGCCCGGATGGAGCGGGTCCTCGGCACCGCCGACGCGCCGGGCACCCTCGCCGAGGCCCTCGCCCTCGGGGTGCCGGCCCAGCACTCCGGCATCCGCAACAGCGCCCAGTACCTCGCCGCTCGGCACGCCGTCTTCGACGACCGGCTTGCGGAGGCGCGCGAACGGCTCCTGGAACTGCTCGCGCTGGCCGAGCACGAGGGCGACGCCGAGGACCTGGTCGACATCTGGCGCAGCCTCGCCGAGGTCGACACCCGCCTCGGGGCCTGCACCCCGGCGCTCGCGTGGGCCGACCAGGCCGTACGGCTGTCCACCGGGGCGGGGCTGTCCATGGGCCCCGCCTGGTACACGGCGGCGCTGACACAGAGCGCCGCCGGATCCTTCGCGGCCGCCCTGCGCACCGCCTCCTGCGGAGCCCGCGCCTCGCAGGAGGAGGGGGACGGGCTGTACGTGGCACGGAACCTCTGGGTCATGGGGGCCGTCCAGCTGCACACCGGGGACGTCGCCGACGCCGTGGCCTCCCTCACGGCCGTGGCCGAGGCCGAGCGGCACGTCCCTCTCGCCGACCCGGGCATGTTCCGCTGGCAGCCGGACGCCGTGGAGGCCTTCACGTGCGCGGGCCGGCTCGACCTGGCCCGCGACCTGCTGGAGCGCGCCCGGCCCGTCGCCGCCGCGGCCGGGGCCGACTCGGGGCCGGGGGCGGCACTGGACCGCGCCCACGGGATCCTGCTGGCCCGCGGCGGCTCCGTGGAGGAGGCGAGCGCCCTGCTCCACCGCACGGCGGCGGCCTTCGAAGGGCTGGGCCTGCCCCTGGAACAGGCCCGTACGCTCCTCGCCCTGGGCCGGGTCGAGCGGGCCCGCAGGCGCCAGGCGGCCGCCCGCGCGGCCTGGGAGGCGGCCCGGGCCCTCTTCGACGACACCGGTGCCCGCCCCTGGCAGGAGCTCACCCGGGAGCTCCTCGACCGGGCGGGCGGATCGGCCCCGGCCACGGGCCCGGCCCCGGACGCGCGCAGGCTCACCGAGTCCGAGTCGCGACTGGCGGACCTCATCTGCCAAGGGGCCACCAACCAGCAGGCGGCGCAGCACATGTTCATCTCGGTCAAGACCGTCGAGGGCATGCTGAGCCGCGTCTACCGCAAGCTCGGCGTCCGCTCGCGCACCCAGCTCGCGGCGGCCCGCGCCGCGGCGGCCCCGGCCCCGGGCCAGGACGCACGGACGCCCCCCGAGTGACCTGGGGTCACTCGGGGGGCGTCCGGAACGTGCGGTCCTACGGGGCCTCGGGGATCAGGCCGCCGGCGCCGGGTAGGTCGGGTACTCGACCCCGGAGACGTACTGGACGACCCGGACGACCTGGCAGGAGTAGCCGAACTCGTTGTCGTACCAGAGGTAGAGGATCGCGTTGTCCCCGTCGACCTTGGTGGCACCCGCGTCGACGATCGAGGCGTGACGCGAGCCGATGAAGTCGCTGGAGACCGCGTCGGGCGCCGTGGTGAAGTCGATCTGGCGCTTCAGCGGCGAGGTCAGCGACACGTCGCGGAGGTAGTCGAGCACCTCTTCGCGGGTGGTCTCGCGGCCGAGCCGCAGGCTGAGGATCGCGATCGAGACGTCCGGGACCGGGACGCGGATCGAGCTGCCGCTGATCGGGGCCTTGAGGTCGGGCAGCGCCTTGGCGACGGCCGAGGCGGCGCCGGTCTCCGTCATGACCATGTTGAGCGGCGCGGACCGGCCGCGGCGGTCGGCACTGTGGTAGTTGTCCAGCAGGTTCTGGTCGTTGGTGAACGAGTGGACGGTCTCCACGTGGCCGCGCAGAACGCCGTACTCGTCCGCCATCGCCTTCAGCGGCGGGACGATCGCGTTGGTGGTGCAGGAGGCGCAGGACAGGATCTGCTCGTCCGGCTTGATCGTGTCGTGGTTGACCCCGTGCACGATGTTCGGGACGTCGCCCTTGCCCGGAGCCGTCAGGACGACCTTGTCGATACCGGGGCGCAGGTGCTTGGACAGGCCCTCGCGGTCGCGCCACTTTCCGGTGTTGTCGATCAGGATGGCGTCCTTGATGCCGTACGCCGTGTAGTCGACCTCGGACGGGTCGTTGGCGTAGATCACCTTGATCGCGTTGCCGTTGGCGATGATCGTGCTGGTCGCCTCGTCCACGGTGATCGTGCCCTGGAACTGGCCGTGGATCGAGTCGCGGCGCAGCAGCGAGGCGCGCTTGACGAGGTCCGCCTCACCGCCTCCGCGGACGACGATGGCACGCAGGCGCAGGCCGTTGCCGGAACCGGTCTTCTCGATGAGCAGCCGGGCGACGAGGCGGCCGATGCGGCCGAAGCCGTAGAGGACCACGTCGCGGCCCGCACCGCGCTCGATCTTGTTGGCACCGGTGGCACCGGACACGGCGCCGGCGGTGAACTCCTCCACCGACAGACCGCGGTCGTCCGCCGCGTACGACGCGGCGAGCATGCCGAGGTCGATCTGCGAGGGACCGAGGTCGAGGGTGGTGAGCGCCTGGAGGAAGGGGAGGGTCTCGGTGACCGAGAGCTCCTCGCCGTCGATCTGGCGCGCGAAACGATGGGTCTTGAGAATGCTCACCACGGACTTGTTCACCAAGGAGCGGCTGTGCAGGAGGATCGTGACGTCCCGCTCCCGGTGCAGCTTGCCGATGATCGGAATCATCGACTCCGCGATCTTCTCGCGGTTCTTCCAGTTGGTGAACGAGTCGTCATTGACAGTCACAGAATTATCTTTCGAGCTAGGCGGCGCTCATATGCTAACCCGCTCGCGGACCGCCCCTTCAGGCACCCCCTGAACACCACCTGAACACCCCCTGAGCAGGCCGTCAGCCCTCGGCGCGCTGGGTCACGGGAGCGGTGCTCTCGTCGCCCAGGAACTCGTACCAGCGCCGCTGGAGGCACAGGTAGCGGGTGTCCGCCTCGGCGAGCGCGAGGAAGGAACCGACCGTGTCGGCCAGCCGCTCGCGCAGGCCCGGATCGGTCAGCTCGCCGTCCTCCCCGAAGGCCGAATGCGCCAGGGCGAGGCTGAACATGTCGGGGTACACCCGGGCCCCGAGGTGTTCCAGCGGGACCCGCAGCGCCCACAGCCCGCGGTTCCCGCCGATCATCGACGGGGAGGCGGACACCAGCAGGGTCTGCTTGTCCTTGAAGGGCTGCGGACGGAACCGCGACACCCAGTCGACGGCGTTCTTCACCACCCCGGGCACCGAGGCGTTGTACTCGGGCGAGGCGATCACCAGGGCCTGCGCCGCGAGCAGCCGCTCGCGCAGTGCGGCCGACCCGGCGGGCTGGCCGTCCGCCTGCTCGTCGTCGCCGTCGTAGGTGGGCATCACGAAGTCCCCGATCCGGGCGAGGTCCGCCACGGCGCCCGAGCGCTCGACCTGGGCGGCGACGAGCGCGGCCAGCCGGGCGTTCACGGAGCCCTCGCGGGAGGACCCCGCGAGGACGAGGACCCGTAGCGACTCGGATCCGGGGGTGACGTCCGGGGTGGCCGGGGCGGCCGGATCCGTCGGGAACCTCGGGCTCTGGGGCTGCTTCGCATCGCTCACCTGCGGGACCGTACGGGACCCGCCGCGGGTCCCGCGGGCGCGGCGCACGGGCTGTCACCCGGACGGGGTCAGCCGGCGCTCCAGCCGCCGTCCAGGGGGAGCGAGGTGCCCGTCACGTATCCGGTGTGCGGACCGCACAGCCACAGGGCGGCCGCCGCCACCTCCTCCGGCTCGATGAGCCGCTTGATCGGCGAGCGGGTCAGCATCACCTCGGCCAGGACGTCCCCGGCGGGGATGCCGTGGGCGGCGGCCTGGTCCAGGATCTGCCCCTCGACCAGCGGGGTGCGGACGTACCCGGGGCTGATGCAGTTGCTGGTCACCCCGTACGGGGCCCCCTCGATCGCGGTCACCTTGCTCAGCCCCTCCAGAGCGTGCTTGGCCGCCACGTAGGCCGATTTGTAGGCGCTGGCGCGCAGCCCGTGCACGCTGGAGATGTTGACCACCCGCCCCCAGCCGGCGGCGTACATGTGCGGCAGCACGTGGCGCAGCAGCAGGAAGGGCGCGGTCACCATCACCTGCTGGATCAGGGCGAAACGCTCGGGCGGGAACTCGGTGATCGGGGCGACATGCTGGAGCCCGGCGCTGTTGACCAGGATGTCGACGGCCGCGGGCAGTCGCCCGAGGGCGGCGGGATCGGCGAGGTCGACGACGTGGGCGTGCCCGCCGACGAGGCCGGCGACGGCCCGGGCCGCCTCCGCGTCGACATCGGCCACGTGCACGAAGGCACCGGCCTCGGCCAGGGCCACCGCACACGCCCGGCCGATGCCGCTGCCGCCGCCCGTCACCAGGGCCACGCGCCCCTGCGGACCGCTGGGGGAAGGAGGTTCGCTCGTCGGTTCGCTCGTCATGGCCCGAAGCGTAGGGAGGGCCGCGGGCGGCGCCCACGGTGCCGCACCCCATACTCGGAGCCGCCCGTATGGAGGCGGCCGCCATGCGGCCCCGCGGCCGGTCCCACCGCTTCGCAGTCGCCGCCGGTGGTGCCCGACCGGCGGTTCCCGGCGGTCGGGCCGGCGCGATCAGACGGGCTCCGGCAGCAGTTCGGCGATCAGCCCGCGGACGCGCCGCTCGATCTCGTCCCGGATCGGCCGGACCGCCTCGACGCCCTGACCGGCGGGGTCGTCGAGCTTCCAGTCGAGGTAGCGCTTGCCGGGGAAGACAGGGCAGGTGTCGCCGCAGCCCATGGTGATCACCACGTCCGACAGCCGCACGGCCTCGGTGGTCAGGATCTTCGGGGTCTGGGCGGACAGGTCGATGCCCGCCTCCGCCATCGCGGCGACCGCGGCCGGGTTCACGGAGCCGGCCGGCGCGGACCCGGCGGAGCGGACCTCGATCCGGCCTGCTGCGAGGCGGGTGAGGAAGGCGGCGGCCATCTGTGAGCGGCCCGCGTTGTGGACGCACACGAACAGCACGGACGGCTTCGCGGTGGGGGTGTCAGACATGGGCGGAACCTTCCGGGGCGACGGCCGGGGCGGTGGCCGGCTGGGGCCGGGGCCGGGGGAAGTGGCGGCGGGCGGCGAGAGCGACGTAGACGAGGCCGATGAGGACGGGGACCTCGATCAACGGGCCGACGACTCCGGCGAGGGCCTGGCCGGAGGTGGCGCCGAAGGTGGCGATGGCGACCGCGATGGCGAGTTCGAAGTTGTTGCCCGCGGCCGTGAACGCCAGCGTCGTCGCCCTCGGGTAGTCCAGTCCGACCGCTCGCCCGGCGGCCATCGACCCGGCCCACATCAGCGCGAAGTACACCAGCAGCGGCAGTGCGATCCGCAGGACGTCCAGCGGCTTGGAGGTGATGGCGTCGCCCTGGAGGGCGAACAGCACGACGATGGTGAACAGCAGCCCGTACAGGGCGAACGGCCCGATCCGGGGGATGAGCCTCGTCTCGTACCAGGTGCGCCCCTTGGCCTTTTCGCCGAGCCGGCGGGTCAGGAATCCGGCCAGCAGGGGGATGCCGAGGAAGATCAGTACGGAGCGGGCGATCTCCCACACGGAGACGTCGAGGGCGGTCTGCTCCAGGCCGAGCCGGCCCGGCAGCACGTCCAGGTAGAACCAGCCGAGGCCGGCGAAGGCGAAGACCTGGAACACGGAGTTGAGGGCGACGAGCACGGCGGCGGCTTCGCGGTCGCCGCCGGCCAGGTCGTTCCAGATGACGACCATGGCGATGCAGCGCGCCAGGCCGACGATGATCAGGCCGGTGCGGTACTCGGGCAGGTCCGGCAGGAAGATCCAGGCGAGCGCGAACATGAGCGCCGGGCCGACGATCCAGTTCAGGACCAGCGACGGGACGAGCAGGCGGCGGTCGCGGGTGACGGTGTGGAGCCGGTCGTAGCGGACCTTGGCCAGGACCGGGTACATCATCACGAGCAGGCCGAGCGCGATGGGGAGGGACACCCCGGTGACGGTGACCTTCGCGAGGGAGTCGCCCAGGCCGGGGACCAGGCGGCCCAGCCCCAGGCCGGCGGCCATCGCGGCGAGGATCCACACGGCGAGGAAGCGGTCCAGGAACGACAGGCGCCCGGCCACCGGCCCCGCCGGCGCAGCGGTCTCCGTGTCCCTCACGAGGCGGTCCCGGCCGGACCGGCGCAGACGCCGGGGCGGGTGAGGACGGCGGCGAGCTTGTCCGTGGTCTCCGGCAGCAGGCGGTAGTACACCCACGTGCCGCGCCGCTCGGAGTCGATCAGACCGGCCTGCTTCAGCAGCTTCAGGTGGTGGGAGATCGTCGGCTGGGACAGGTCGAAGGCCGGGGTGAGGTCGCAGACGCAGATCTCCCCGCCGTCCTTGGAAGCGATCATCGACAGCAGTCGCAGCCGCACCGGGTCGCCCAGGGCCTTGAACACCTTCGCCAGCCCGGTGGCGGCCTCTTCGTCCAGGGGGGCGGTCAACAGGGTCGGGCAGCAGCCGTCGGCCGCGTCCCGGCCGAGCACCACGAGCTCTTGTTTCGACATGCTTCTATGTTGACGTTCTTCGATCCAAGGCGCAAGGTTGAATCGAAGAACGTGAATCCAGCAATGTCAGGGCCGTGCCAGGCCCCACCCCTGAGGAGTGAAGGTCATGACCGAGCAGTCCATTGATCTGCGCGAGACCGTCCGCCGGCGCTACGCCGCGGCGGCGGTCCAGGTCACCGGGGGCGGCGCCGCCTGCTGCGGACCGGCCGCCATCGAGATCGACGACAACTTCGGCTCCGCCCTGTACACCGGCAGCGAACGCGACGCACTGCCCGCGGAGGCCGTCGCGGCCTCCCTCGGCTGCGGCAACCCCACCGCCGTCGCCGACCTGAAGGAAGGGGACCGGGTCCTGGACCTCGGCTCCGGCGGCGGCATCGACGTCCTCCTCTCCGCCCGCCGCGTCGGCCCCACCGGCAAGGCGTACGGGCTGGACATGACCGAGGAGATGCTCGCCCTCGCACTGGCCAACCAGAAGAAGGCCGGCGCCACCAACGTCGAGTTCCTCAAGGGCGCCATCGAGGCCATCCCCCTCCCCGCCGCGACGATCGACGTGGTGATCTCCAACTGCGTCGTCAACCTGTCCACCGACAAGCAGGCCGTCTTCACCGAGACCCACCGGGTCCTGGTCCCCGGCGGCCGCATCGGCATCTCCGACGTCGTCGCCGACGACACCCTCACCCCCGCCCAGCGTGCCGAACGAGGCGACCACGTCGGCTGCATCGCGGGCGCCCTGTCCTTCACCGAATACCGCACCGGTCTCGAAGCGGCCGGATTCACCGGCATCGAGATCACCGCGACGCACGGGGTCGCGGACGGCATGTACTCCGCCATCATCCGCGCCGCCAAGCCCCAGGAGCCCGGCCCTGCGACCGGCGGCGGCCGCGAGGGCTGATCCGGGGGTTCCGCCCGGGTGGTCCCCCTCCCCGATGCCGGGCCGCGCAAGGCTCAGAGGCTTCGGTCGGCGCGTGCGAGCAGCTCTTCCATCGCCGCCCGGGGGAGGGAGGGGTTGGCCGCGGCCGCCTCGGCCGTTGCCGTGGGCGCATGCGTGTCCGGAGCGACGTCCGCGAGCAGTCCGGCGAGGACCGGTGCGGACAGGGCGGGGTGGCCGGCGGCGGCGATACGGGCCCGGGGGTCCGCGAGGCACGGCAGCAAGGCCGGCTCCGTCGCGTGCGGATGCGCCGCGATGGCGCGCAAGGCCCGCCGTACGGGCGGGTCGTGCCGGGCCAGCTCCGCCAACAGGGCGGGCGGGGCATCCGGGTTGGCGGCCACCTGCGCGAGGACCAGTACGCCGTGCCGCGCGACCATCGCGCGCAGCCGGTCCTCCGACAGGCCGGGGTGGGCGGCCACGCAGGTGACGACGGCCGCGTCCGGATCGGCGGCCAGGGCGTCGCGCAGCGCCGCCGGAAGGCCCCGGCCCCGGGCCACCAGCGCGCGTACCCCCGCGTGCGGGGAGGCGGCCAGCGCGGCAAGCTCCCGCTCGGTGGCGGCGGCGAGCCGCGGCACCGGCCCGGGGTCGAGGCGGACCGAGGGGGCCAGGTCCGCCAGCACGTCGAGCGGGATGCGGGCCAGGCGGCGCAGGAGGCCCACGTCCTTGCGGCCGTCGGTGGCCAGCGTGCGGATCAGCGGGCCGTCGAGCGCCGGGTTCCCGGCGGCCTCGTCCCGGACGCCGGGGACCGGATCCGCGGCCAGCCGTGCGTACACCTCCTGTGTCAGGTCGGCCCGTTCGGCCAGTGACCAGCGGACGATCATCGACGGATGTCCGGCCAGGGAGGCCGCGGCCCCGGCCGGTGTGGCGGGGTTGCGCGCGGCCCGCTGGAGCGTGTCGTGCACGGTGGACTCGTGGCCGCCCGCGCAGGCGGCTCCGCCGGGCAGTTCGCAGTCGGTGCGCGGGCAGGAGGGGTCGTGCGTGAAGGGGATCTCCTCGCGGTCGCAGACCAGGCAGGAGTCGGCCGGAGCGAGCCCCTCCCCGGTGATCAGCGCCGCCAGCGCGGCCGGCGGGACCGACTCGTTGATCGCGGTCGCCATCCGGACCTCGGCGTGCGGGTGCGCCGCGAGGCGGGCCGCGAGAGCCGGATCGGTGGTCCAGATGCCGAGCTCGGCCACGACCGACACGTCCGGATCCGCCGCGAGGGCCTCCCGCACGTCGAGCGGCAGCCCGGGCCGGGAGGCGAGCTGCCAACGAATCTGCGGGTCGGGGTGCGCGGCGAGGGCCCGCGCCCAGCCGGGCAGTCCGGCGCCCTCGTCGAGCAGCGCCAGGGCCACCGAGGGCCGTTCGAGCGGATCCACCTCGGCCGGGTCCAGCCGTCCGGCGCGCACCAGCTCGGCCGCGGCCGACTCGGCGGCGGCCAGGGCCCGGACCTGGTGGTCGGTGAGGTCGGTGCGCTCGGCCAGGGCGCAGGCGAGGTCCTCGTCGGAATCGGCGAGGCGGCCCGCGAGACCGGTCAGCCGGTCGAGGAGATCGGCGGGCAGGGCCGGATTGGCGGCGAGGCCGCACAGGAGCCGGATCACGGCAGCACCACCCCGGAGGGGGCTCCGTTCGGGCCGCCGGACGTGACCCCGGGGAGGGGTCCGGCGTGGTGTCCGCTGGGTGACCCGGCGTGTGGTCCGGTAAGGGCATCCCCGAGTGGTCCCGCAAGGGCGCCGGACAGGTCGCCCGACAGGCTCCCGGTCAGGGCGCCGGTCAGGGCCTCCGCGTAGGGATGCGGACGGCGGCGGCGCGGTGTCAGCACGCCGATGTGCCGTGCGGGGCACGGCGCTTCGACCGGTACGACGACCACACCGTGGCCGCCCATCCGGTCGCCGTCCCCGTCCCTGTCCCTGTCCCTGTCCCTGATCCTGTTCCTGTCCGGGGCCCCGCCTCCGCCGCCCGACGGGAGCGCGATCCGGGGGATCAGCGCGACGCCGACGCCCGCCTCGACGAGGGAGCGGGCGAAGAAGTAGTCCGTCGTGGAAGCCGCCACCCGGAGGTCGAAGCCGGCGCGCTCCGCGTACCTGCGCAGGTACGCCTCCGTCTTGAGGCAGCCCAGCACCCAGCGGTCGGCGGCGAGTTCGGCCGGGGCAACCGGGCCGCGGCCCGCGAACCGGTGCCCCGGCGGCAGGACCAGCGCCAGCGGATCCTCGCCCAGCGGCAGCCAGTCGAGCGCGGCCCCCGGGCGGAGCGGCAGCGGCCCGTCGAAGTGGTACGTCAGCGCCAGGTCGGCGGCGCCGGAGGCCACCATGGGGACCGCCTCCTCCGGCTCGGCCTCCAGCACCGTCAGTTCCACCTGCGGATGCGCGGCCACGAACCCGGCGAGCGCGCCCGGCAGCAGCCTCCGGCCGCCGCTCACGAAGGTGGCGACCGTCAGCCGCGGCCGCCCGGCGGTGACCCGGTCGATCTCGTGGCGCACCCGGTCGAGCTCGGCCGAGACCGCCTCCGCCGCCTCCACCAGCAGCCGGCCCGGCTCGGTGAGCGTGACCCCGCGGGTGCTGCGTACGGCGACGGGGTGACCGAGCCCGCGCTCCAGCGCCGCGATGTGCTGGGAGACGGCCGAGGGTGTCAGGAGCAGTGCCGCGGCGGCCTTGTTGAAGCTGCCGTGCTCGGCCACGGCCCGCAGGATGCGCAGCCGCTGCACATCGATCATCAGTTTCCCTTACGACGGGTTCAGTGTTCCGGTAGTTCCGCTGGGGACCGTACCCCGGCAGAGTCCCGGACATGAAGAAGATTCTCGTCATCGGCGGCAGCCGCTATTTCGGAAAGCACCTGGTCACCCTGGAGCGGGACGCCGGGAACGAGGTGGCCGTCCTCAACCGGGGCTCCGCCCTCCCGCCCCGGGGCGTCGGCCACCTGATCGCCGACCGGGAGGACGAAGCGGGGCTCCGGACGGCGCTGGGGGAGCGCACCTTCGACGTGGTCTTCGACCAGGTCTGCTACACGCCCCGGCAGGCCGAGACGGCCCGCCGCGTCTTCGCCGGCCGCACCGGGCGGTACGTGATGACCTCGACGATGGAGGTCCACGACCCCGCGCCGCCCACCCCCGAGGCGCGCGTCTACGCCGAGGGCAAGCGGCGGGCCGAGGCCGTCCTGGGGGCGGAGTCCGCCTTCGGCCACGTGGCGGTGCGCGCCGCGCACGTACTCGGCGGCGGCCGGGCGGAGTTCACCGGCCGCCTCGCGCACTACGTGGAGCGGATCGGCGCCGGGATGCCGGTGGCGGTGCACGCAGCCCCGTACCCCACCTCCTTCGTGCACCACCACGAGATCGCCCGGTTCCTCCACTGGGCCGGGCAGCAGGATTTCACCGGGCCGGTGAACGCCGCCTCGTACGGCGACCTGGACGTGCTCGGGCTGTCCGCGGCCGTCGCGGAACACGTCGGGCGGGCCCCGGTCCTGCGGACCGTCCCGGCCGGGTCCGAGGCCTCGCCGTTCTCCTTCGACCGCGCCTACGCGATGGACAACGGCCGGGCCGCGGGGCTCGGCTTCCGCTTCGAGCGGCTCGCGGACTGGCTCCCGCGGGCCATCGGCGAGAGCGCCGCCGCGCTCCGGGCACAGCGCCCCCGCCCGATGCGCCAGGCCGTCTCCCCCTAGCGGTCCCCGGCTCGGCGCTCCAAGGGAGTTGCTACTGCCGAGTTGTTCACACTGAAGGTGACGCTGCCGGCCCGGTAACGGTCGTCGGACCACTCGATGGGGCGGCCCGTACGGGTCGCGGAGACGTGGCGTTGGCGCAAAAGGGGGCTGCCGCGCCGGATCTCCAGCAGCCGGGCGTCCTCGCTGCCGGCGGGCAGTGCGTCGATGAGGTGCTCGCCGTAATGGGCGACGATCCCGGAGTCGTTCGCCAGACCGTCCATCACCGAGCGGCAGTCCTCGGGCATGGCCTCGACCGCCGCCGCGACCCAGTCGGCGTAGGCGGTCCGCTCGACCATGGTCGGCTCCCCGTCGAGCAGCCGCAGCCGGAGCGCGGCCAGGATCTCGGTACCGGGCGGCAGGGCCAGCCGCTCCGCCTCCTCGACGGTGGCGGGGCGCCGCGTGCGCGACAGGAAGCGGCTCGCGGCCCGGTGGCCGACCCCGTCGGCCCACTGGGCGAAGCTGTTGAGCTCGCCGAAACTGTGCTTGCGCTCGTGGCGCAGGACGATCCTGCGGGCGCCTTGCCGGGAGCCGATCAGCCCCTCGGCGGCCAGCGTGGCCACGGCCTGGCGGACGGTCCCGCGCGAGGCCGACCAGCGCGCGGCCAGATCGCTCTCCGAGGGCAGTTGGGCGCCCACGGGGTACTCCCCGGAGAGGATCGCCCGGCGCAGCGCCTCGGCGATCTCCAGATACCGCACCGCAGCCATGCTGTCCCGTTCCCCCTCGTTTCGATGTGCCGTCGATGTGCTGTGGATGAGTCGTGGACGGGCACGTCGTGCGTCCACCGCCCGCTTCCCACCCTAGGGGGTGTCTTGTCGATCAGGCCGGGCTCGCGGGGTCTGGCACCGCGCCTCGCCGCGTTGTCGTCACTCGCCGACGCTCCGCGTCGACTC
>NZ_JBITDL010000045.1:55802-62904 GCF_044454225.1 Streptomyces sp. NPDC051563 | reverse complement strand
CTGGGGCTCCGCCCCAGACCCCGCTCCTCAAACGCCGGAGGGGCTGGATTGTGCCGCTGCGCGGCACACCAGCCCGCCCCGCGCACATCCAGCCGAACGCCGGCCACAATCAGCCCCTCCGGCGTTTGAGGAGCGGGGGTCCGGGGGCTGGCCCCCGGAGACGGGTCCGGGCGGAGCCCGGGGAACGGTGGAAGGGCGGGTAGGGGACCCAGCCCCGCAGGGCCCACCACGCCCGGGGTCCGGGTCCGGGTTTGAGCCCGAGGTCGGGGTCGGGGCTGGGCCCGGGTCCGGGGCTGCGCCCGGGACGGGAGTGCGGCCGGCGGCCGGGGCTGCCCCCGGGACGGTTGTGACGGTGTGGCCGGACACGTTCACGGAGTACCTCGCTCCCGAGGCCGGCCACGCCGCCGTCAGGGTCCTGCGGGCCGCCGGCCTGGAGCCGGTGCTCCCGGCGGGCCGGGTCTGCTGCGGGCTGACCTACGTCTCCACCGGCCGCCTCGACGCCGCCCGCAGGGTCCTGCGCCGCACCCTCGACGCCGTGGGCGACCCGCAGGGTCCCGTCACCGTCCTCGAACCGAGCTGCGCGGCAGCGCTCCGCACCGACCTGCCCGCCCTGCTCCCGCAGGACCCCCGCGCGGCCCGTCTCGCCGCGGCCGTCCGCACCTTCGCCGAGACCCTGGAGGAGTGCGCCCCGCACTGGCAGCCGCCCCGCCTCGACCGGCCGGTGGCCGGCCAGACCCACTGCCACCAGCACGCCGTCCTCGGCGACGCCGCCGACCGCCGGCTGCGCGAGCGCGCCGGGCTGACGGGTGAGCTCAGCGGCGGCTGCTGCGGCCTCGCGGGGAACTTCGGCTTCGAGCCGGGTCACCACGAGGTCTCCGTGGCCTGCGCCGAGGAACAGCTCCTGCCGTCGCTGCGGGAGGCCGCACCGGGTACGGAGGTGCTCGCGGACGGGTTCTCCTGCCGGACGCAGATCGCGCAGCTGGCCGGCGGCCGCGCCCGCCACCTGGCGGAAGTCCTGGCCGAGGCCTTGCCGGAGGGCCGGCGGAAGGGCCGGCAGGAGGGCCGGAGGGAGGGGCCGCCGGAGCCGGACGTACACCGGATGTAAGGCAAAACACGGACGCATGGTCCTTACCCACCCCCTAATCTGGATAAATGCCCGCACCCACCGCCACGCCCACCGACCCCTCACGAGCGACGGCGACCCCGCCCGCCCCCGGCCCCGCCGCCGCGGCCCCCGCGGACGGCTCGTTCCGGGCCCGCTTCGGCCCCGTCGCCCTGGTGGTCACGGCGGGCGTCTCGGTGCAGTTCGGTGCCGCCCTCGCGGTGATGCTCATGCCGAGGGCGGGCGCGGCCGGCGTGGTCACGCTGCGCCTCGCCGCGGCCGCGCTGGTCCTGCTGCTCGTCTGCCGCCCCAAGGTGCGCGGCTACTCCCGCTCCGACTGGTCGACCGTGGTGTGGTTCGGCGTGGCCATGGCCGGCATGAACGGTTTCATCTACCAGGCCATCGACCGGATCCCCCTCGGCCCGGCCGTCACCCTGGAGGTGCTGGGCCCGCTGGTGCTCTCCGTCGTGGTCTCCCGCCGCCTGCTGAACCTGCTGTGGGCCGGGCTGGCGCTGGCCGGAGTGGTCCTGCTGTCCACCCACGGCGGGGGCGGCCTGGGCGGCCTCGACCCGCTGGGCGTGGCCTTCGCCCTCGCGGCGGGCGGCATGTGGGCGGCGTACATCGTGTTCAGCGCGCGGACCGGCCGCCGGTTCCCGCAGATGGACGGGCTGGCCCTGGCGATGGCCGTGGCCGCCGTACTGTCCCTGCCGCTCGGCGTGATCGAGGCCGGCTCGGCCCTGCTGCGCCCCGGCACCCTGCTCCTGGGCCTCGGCGTGGCGCTGCTGTCCTCGGTCCTGCCCTACACGCTGGAGCTGCTCGCCCTGCGCAGGCTCCCGGCGCCCACCTTCGCGATCCTGATGAGCCTGGAGCCCGCGATCGCCGCGACGGCCGGGTTCCTGATCCTGAACCAGGCGCTGTCGGCGCTCGACGCGGCGGCGATCGCGCTGGTCATCGTGGCGAGCATGGGCGCGGTCCGCTCGCAGACCGGCGGGGCGGCTGTTCAGGCCGTCGTCGAGGACTCCGGCGCGGGCAGGAACTGATCGTAGAAGGCGGTCTTGAGGCGCAGCGCCCGCTCCTCGGTCTCCCGGAAGCCGGCGGCCCCGGCGGCCCGGTCGGCCCGGCCGAGGAGCTCGGTCACCCGCGCGGCCAGCCGGTCGGAGTGGGTGTCGGACAGCAGTGACACGGCCGCGAGCGAATGCGTCTTCGCGTCGTGGACCAGGTGCGGGTGGTAGAACCGCGAACCGTTCCGGCCGCCTCCGCCACTGCCCTCGCCACCTCCGCCACTGCCTTCGCCGCCTTCCCCCCTGCCCGTGCCCCTGCCCCCGCCCTCGCCCTCGCCCCGGCCCGTGAACACCGGCCCCATCCGTTCCCACAGCCGCCCGTACTCGACGGACACGAGCACCTCGCCCCAGAAGCGCAGGAAGGTCAGCAGACGCAGGTCGGCGTCTTCGTGGCCGCCCGCGTCCGCGATCAGTTCGAGGGTGTCGGTGATCGCGCGCCGCGTCGCTGCCGTGGGCCTCGACGCCACCAGCGCCTCCCTGGACACGCCGAGCCGGCGCAGGTCCTGCGTCATGTCCTCGCGGTGCGAGGGCACGTGTCCCCGGGCGCCCGGGTACTCCTCGCGCAGGATGATCCGCGCGATCCGCAGCCCCTCCTCGTCGCGCAGCAGGTCGATGGCCAGGTCGTAGGACGGGGTGAACGCGAGCGATACGAACCGTCGCTGGAGCAGCAGCGCGGTGAACTGCTCGTCGGGCAGCCGGGTGATGTCCGCCAGGACCGGATGCTCCTCGAAGCGCTCGATCAGCCCGTTCTCGAACCCGTCCAGCTCGTGCAGTCCGTCCTTCGCGTCCGGAGCGCCCGCGTCGTGCATGGCCGTACCTTTCCGTGGATCTGGAGGTGAACCCGCGCCCGGATCACCAGGCGATGTCCCTGAGCGACTCGCGCCAGTCGGGGAGCGGCAGATCGCGGCCGATCTCCCACAGGGTGTTCAGCTCCTTCTGGACCTGCCGCCCCATGGTGGTGTCACTGCCGTCGATCTCGGTCTGGACGGAATCGACGGCCAGCTGGCCGTGCAGGAACGAACTGACCAGAAAGTGCTCGTCGGCCTTGTGCACGGCGATGGACGGCAGGGAGTTGTACACCCGCACCCTGAGCAGGGCCCGGGCCGCGGGCCCGACCGCCCGGTGCAGCTCCGCGAGGCCGGCCAGACACATCTCCACCCGGGCCTTCACGTCCGGTGCGAGGGCGGGGTCCCGTACGGAACGCAGCGCCTCGTCGCGCAGTCCCGCCACGGGGGAGGAGGGGTACAGGAGCATGATCCGCACCGGGATGCCGTGGTCCACCAGCGCCTTCTCCAGTGCGGGCTGGAAGTGGACCAGGTCGGGGATGAAGGTCTGGAGGATGGTCACCTCCTGGGTGGCACCCTCCACGAACGTGCTGAACACGCCGTACGGGAAGTCCGCGTGCACCCGGACCACGCCGAGGTAGTTCTCCTGCTTGAGCTGCTGCGCGACGGTGTCGATGTCCAGCTTGGCGAGCTGGGCCTGGAAGTTTCCGTCGAGCCGGGCGACCTGGGCCGCGACCGTCTCGTCCAGGCCGGTGATCCGGGTCTGGACGGTCGTGCTCAGCGCGGTCAGCTGGTTCTCGACCCCGTCGAGCTTGCGCAGCCGGTCGATCTCCAGGAGCAGGAACACGGTGACCGTGCTCAGGATGAGCAGGGTCACCTTGGGCAGTGCGCCCCCGGGAGCGAGCGCGTCGAGCCATCCGAAGAGGTCGGCGATCAGGACCACGACGCCCGATATGGACATCAGGGCCAGCGCGATCCGTTCCACCCGATAGCGAACGTCGTCACTCATGTGGCTCCAGCCCCGTGCCCCGTACCGCGTGCCCGTCGTGGTCGGCGACGACCGTATACCGACTGGCTTTGTTCCAGGGGGGTTTGGTGGTGGGACGGGGAGGTGTGGGGCGAGTTCAGGCCACGGCGGCCCGGCCTGCCCGGCCCGGTGGTGGTCGGCCGGGTGCCGTCCGGTCCCTTCAGTTCCAGGTGACGTCGCCGGACGGCCGGGGCGTCGCGTCAGCGTGCTGGACGTTCGCCTCGACGTGGGTCGTCCCGCGGGTCCCGCCGGTCCGGCTCGACTCATCGGTCCCGGACGTCCCCGCGGTCCCGGTCGTGACGGTCGCGCCGGTCGTCCCGGCCGGCCGGTCCCCGTCCGGGAAGTCCTGGCCCCACCCACTGGCCACGGCCACGCCCAGCGCGAGGGCGCTCAGGGCGGCGGTCGCGAAGTACATCCGACGAGTCGTCATGCGCGGAGCATCCCAGCCCCCCGCGCCGGAGGGAAGGGCTCAACCGGTCCCGTCCGGGCCGTCTGCCGGCGCGGCCCCGTAGCGCGCGGCCGTCGCGGCGGCCGCCGCTCCGATGCGCCGGCGCAGGGCCGGTGGGGCGAGCACCTCCGCCTCCGCGCCGAGCTCCAGGAACTGTGCCTCCGCGTGCTCCTGCGACTCGATCGGCAGCACCGCGCGGGTCCACCCGGGCAGTTCGGGGTCCGGGGTGCCGGTGGCGGCCAGGGCCCGGGCCTGGACGCCGGTCAGCCGGGTGGCGGCCCGCGCGGAGACCCGTACCTCCGCCTCCTCCGGGTGGAGCCGCTCGTGGAACTCCGCCTGGGTGCGCTGCCAGTGGGCGGCCAGCTCGAAGCCGTCCGGCAGCGCGCACTCCTCGTCGGTCTCGTGTACCGCGAGGATCTGGTCCACCCGGTAGGTGTACGGGGGCGGGGCGGCGGCCGTGCCCGCCGTGGCCGCCGTACCCGGCGCCGTGCCTGCCGTGCCCGGCGCCGTGCCTGCGACCAGGTACCAGCGTCCCGCCTTCAGGACCAGCCCGTACGGGGCCAGGCGCCGGGCCACCTCGTGGGGCGCCTTCCAGCGCCGGTAGCGGACCTCGACGACCCGCCCCCGCCACACCGCGTCGGCGACCCGCGCCAGGTGCGGGGTCTCCTCGTGCTCCGCGTACCAGCCGGGCGCGTCCAGGTGGAAGCGCAGCCGCATCCGGTCGGCCTGCGCCCGCAGCTCCGCGGGCAGGGCGGCGCGCAGCTTCAGCTGGGCGGTGGACAGGGCCCGGCCCAGGCCGAGTTCGGCAGCCGGTCCGGGCATGGAGGTGAGGAAGAGGGCCTCGGCCTCGCCCGCGGCCAAGCCGGTGAGGCGGGTGCGGTAGCCGTCGAGGAGCTGGTAGCCGCCGCTGTGTCCGGCGTCGCCTTACAGCGGGACGCCGGCGGCGGCCAGCGACTCCGCGTCGCGGTAGACCGTACGGACCGACACCTCCAGCTCGGCGGCGAGCTCGGCGGCGGTCATCCGGCCCCGGGTCTGGAGCAGGAGCAGGATCGAGAGCAGTCGGCTGGACTTCATGCGCACTTCACTGACACAGGATGTCAGTGGAGTGCTCCTACGGTTCCCCCATCAGCAGAGAGAACAGTTCGGGGAGAGCGCACATGAACGACTTCGACTTCTTCGCCGGCACCTGGGACGTCACCAACCGCCGGCTCGCCGACTTCCTGGACGCGGACAGCGGCTGGGAGGAGTTCCCGGCCGTGTCCCGGGCCACCCGCCATTTCGACGGCGCCGCGAGCTTCGACGAGATCGAGTTCCCGACGAAGGGCTCCGCGGGAATGACCCTGCGCCTCTACGACCCCGAGCGCGAGCAGTGGACCCTCAACTGGGCGAGCCGCCGGACCGGGACGCTCTTCCCGCCCGTCACGGGCCGCTTCGACGCCGCCACGGGCACGGGCGTCTTCGAGGGCGAGGACACCTACGAGGGCACGGCGGTCCGGGTGCGGTTCGTGTGGTCGCGGACGCGGACGCGGACGCGGTCCGGCGCGGGGGCGGGAGTCAACGCGGACGCCGACTCCCCGCGCTGGGAGCAGTTCTTCTCGGCCGACGGCGGCGCGACCTGGGTCCGCAACTGGACGATGGACTTCAGCCGCCGGTCGGCCGACGGCGCCGCAGCCTGAGGGCGGGAGCCGTCCGGGAGCCGTCCGGGAGCAGGGGGAGCCGTCAGATCAGCCCGAGCGCCGAGCTCAGCCCGTTCGGCCGCTGTCCGACCGGCAGGTGGTCGACGAGCCGGACCGGGCAGCCCAGCGCGGCGGCCCCCGCGTCGGCGACGGCATCGTCGCCGACCATGACCACGTCCGCGGGCGCCGCTCCGAGCGCCTCGCAGGCGACCCGGAACAGGCGGGGGTCGGGCTTCTGGACCCCGTGCTCGAAGGAGAGCACGTACGCGCCGACGTACCGGTCGAGGCCGTGGGCGCGGAAGACGGGGCGCAGGTCCCAGCCGATGTTGCTGACGACGGCGACGGGGACGCCCCGTGCGTGCAGGGCGGCGAGCGTGGCCGCGGTATCGGGGTAGGGCCGCCAGGCCGCGGGGGTCCAGTGCCGCTCGTACAGGGCGTCGGCCAGCTCCGGGGAGGGCAGCGCCACCTCGCGGGTGAGGGCGGTGTAGGCGGCCCGGTGCTGCTCGGGGCTCAGGTCCCGCTCCCGCCACAGCGGCGCCAGCCGGGCCGGCAGCCGCCGCGGCGAGGCGCCGCCGGGCAGGGCTCCCGCCTCTTCGAGCCGGGCGGCCAGGGCGGTGAGTTCGTCCTCGGGCAGCTCGATCCCGGCGTCCGTCACGACGGCGCGCAGCCAGTCCTCGGTGGGCTCGACGCGGAAGAGGGTGCCGGAGAAGTCGAACATCACGCCCTTGACGGAGCCCGCGAGCAGGCCGCCGTCCCCGGCACCGCGTCCGTCCCCGCCACCGCTCCCGTCCGGGCCCCTGCTCATATCCCCGTACACGTCCCCGCCCATGTCCCCGTCCCCGTACACGTCCCCGACTTTGCGCTCGGCCATGACGGGGATCCTCGCCGCGGGCATACGTGACGCGCAAGCGGCCGGGCCTGCCCGCACGGGCGTCGTCGTCGGCCGTGCGCCCCGCCCGCGCTGGCGCTCGCGCCGCGCCCGCCGGGTCCCGTGCCCCCGGGT
>NZ_JBITDL010000045.1:0-55703 GCF_044454225.1 Streptomyces sp. NPDC051563 | reverse complement strand
TTCCGTGCCCCCGGGTTCCGTGCCCCCGGGTTCCGTGCCCCCGGGTTCCGTGCCCCCGGGTTCCGTGCCCCCGGGTTCCGTGCCCCCGGGTTCCGTGCCCCCGGGTTCCGCGCCCCCGGGTTCCGCGCCCCCGGGTTCCGCGCCCCCGGGTCCCGCGCCCCCCGGGTCCCGTGCCCCTCGGGTCCCGTGCCCCCCGGGTTCCGTGCCCCGGGTTCCGCGCCCCCTGGGTCCCGCCCCCCCCTGGGTCCCGTGCGCCCCCCCGGCGCCCCGCACCGTCCAAGTGCCGTGCCACCCAATCCCGTTCATCTCACCAAAAATAAATGCAAGCACGCTTGATTGTTTTCGTGGCGGCTGCCACGCTTCCCCTCACGCCGAGAAGGGGAGCGCACCCGTGCCCGATCCGTCCGCTGTCGAGAACGTCTTCGCCGTCTTCGCCGATCTCCGCGAGGAGGGCCGGGAACTCGACGCGCTGGTCGCGGAGTTGCCCGCTGCCGACTGGGCGAGGCCCACGCCCGCGCCCGGCTGGAGCCTCGCCCACCAGATCGCCCACCTGCACTGGACCGACCGGGCCGCGCTGCTCGCCCTCACCGATGCCACCGCCTTCGCGGGGCTGGTCGAGGAGGCCCTGAAGGCCCCCGACTCCTTCGTCGACGCGGGTGCCGAGGAGGGCGCCGCCCTGGCCCCCGCCGAGCTGCTCGCCCGCTGGCGCGACGGCCGCACCGCCCTCGACGGAGCCCTGGCAGCGGCCTCGCCCGACACCAGGTTCCCCTGGTACGGGCCGCCGATGAAGGCCGCGTCGATGGCGAGCGCCCGCCTGATGGAGACCTGGGCGCACGGCCAGGACGTCGCCGACGCGCTCGGCGTGCGCCGCGTCCCGACGGCCCGGCTGCGGCACGTGGCGCGGATCGGGGTCCGGGCGCGCGACTACGCCTACGCGGTACGGGGACTGCCCGCGCCGACGGGGGAGTTCCGGGTGGAGCTGACGGCCCCGGGAGCCTCCGCGGAGGTGTGGGCGTACGGCCCCGAGGACGCGCCGCAGCGGATCACCGGCCCGGCGCTCGACTTCTGCCTGCTGGTGACCCAGCGCGCGCACCGCGCCGACCTGGCCCTGACGGCGTCCGGCCCCGACGCCGACCGCTGGCTCGACATCGCCCAGGCCTTCGCCGGCCCGGCGGGCCCCGGCCGCACGCCGGAGGCCTCCCGGTGACCCGGCGCCCCCTGCGGATCGGCAACGCCTCGGGCTTCTACGGGGACCGCTTCGACGCCCTGCGCGAGATGCTGACGCAGGGTCCCCTCGACGTGCTGACCGGGGACTACCTGGCCGAGCTGACCATGCTGATCCTCGGCCGCGACCGCCTGAAGAACCCGGAACTCGGGTACGCCAAAACCTTCCTGCGCCAGCTGGAGGAGTGCCTGGGCCTCGCCCACGAGCGGGGCGTGCGCATCGTGGTGAACGCGGGCGGACTGAACCCGGCGGGGCTCGCCGGAGCCGTCCGCGCGCTGGCCGCGAAGCTGTCCGTTCCGGTCTCGGTGGCCCACGTGGAGGGCGACGACCTGATGCCGTACGCGCTGCCCTCCGGGGAGGGCGCGCTCACCGCGAACGCCTACCTCGGCGGCGCCGGGATCACGGCCTGCCTGCGGGCGGGCGCGGACGTGGTGGTGACCGGCAGGGTCACGGACGCGGCGCTCGTGAGCGGGCCCGCGGCCTGGTGGTTCGACTGGGCGCCGGAGGACCACGACCGGCTGGCCGGGGCGGTGGTGGCGGGGCACGTCCTGGAGTGCGGAACCCAGGCCACGGGCGGCAACTACGCCTTCTTCACCCGCCACGACGTGTCCCGGCCCGGGTTTCCGCTCGCGGAGATCGCGCAGGACGGCTCGTCCGTCATCACGAAGCACCCGGGCACGGGCGGCGTCGTCTCCGTCGGTACGGTCACGGCCCAACTCCTCTACGAAACCCAGGGCATCCGCTACCTCGGCCCCGACGTGACGGCCCGCCTGGACACGGTCCGGCTGTCGGACGCGGGCACGGACCGGGTCCGGATCTCCGGGGTCCTGGGGGAGGCCCCGCCCCCCACCCTGAAGGTGGGGGCGACCCGCATCGGGGGCTGGCGCAACGAGGTCGTCTTCGTCCTGACGGGCCTGGACGTCGACGCGAAGGCGGCGCTCGTACGGGAGCAACTGGCGGCCCTGCTCGCGCCGGTCTCCTCCGTCGCCTGGACGCTGTCCCGTACGGACCACGAGGACGCGGAGACGGAGGAGACCGCGAGCGCCCTGCTCCGCCTGGTCGTCCGCGACCCGTCCCCGGACCGGGTGGGCCGCGCCCTGACCTCGGCGGCCATCGAACTGGCCCTGTCCAGCTACCCCGGCTTCCACGTCACGGCCCCCCCGACCCCGGCCCAGCCGTACGGAGTCTTCGCCTCGACCACGATCCCCGCCACCGCGGTCCCCCACACGGCGGTCCTCACGGACGGCACCCGGCTGCCGATCGGGCTGCACGGCCTCCCCGCGGGCCCCCAGACCCCAAAAACCGCCGAGCCCGGTCCCGGCGGGCCGACCTCAGCCGCCCCGCCCCGCCCTCCGGCTCCGCCAACGCCCACCAACACACCTCCCGCCAAGCCCGCGTCGCCGCCCGCCCCTGCGGCGCCAGCGGCACAGCCCGACCCAGCCACCCCTGGGTCGGAGCCCGGCCACGGGGGTTCGGGGGCGGAGCCCGGTTCCGGGACCCCTCGGCCGGAGCCCGGCCCTGCGGCTCCAGGGACACAGCCCGGCCCAGGAACCCCTGGCGCGGAGCCCGACCCTGCAACTCCAGGGACACAGCCCGGCCCAGGAACCCCTGGGTCGGAGCCCGGCCCTGCGGGGCGTGTCCCCTCCCCGCCCTTCCCCCGTTCCCTGGGCGCCGCCCAGACCCGTACCTCAGCCGCCACCGCGCCCAGTTCGCCCCCTCCGCTGTCGCAGGCCCAGCCGTCCGAGCCCGGAGCCCCCGAAAACCCCGCGCCGGAGCCCGCCCCCGGGACCCCTCGGCCGGAGCCCATCCTCGGCACCTCCGGGGCGGAGCCCGGCCTTGAGGGTTGGGGGGCGGAGCCCGGTTCCGGGACCCCTGGGGCGGAGCCCGGCCTCGGGACCTCCGGGGCGTTGCCCGGCCTCGGGGGTTCGGCGGCGGAGCCCGGTTCCGGGACCCCTGGGGCGGAGCCCCCGGTTTCGGGAAGGGGCGGGGTGGGGGAAAGCCCCGCAGGGCCCACCACACCGGACCCGCATGCCCCGGCTGCGCCGGACCCGTACCCGCCGGCGACGCCGGACCCGCATGCCCCGGCTGCGCCGGACCCGTACCCGCCGGCTGCGCCGGACCCGTACCCGCCGGCGACGCCGGACCCGCATCCGCCGGCGACGCCGGACCCGCATGCCCCGGCTGCGCCCGACCCGCATCCGCCGGCGACACCGGACCCGCATCCGCCGGCCGCGCCGGACCCCCACCCGCCGGCCACGCCCGACCCCGCGCTGCCCACCCGCCGGGTGCCGCTCGGCACCATCGTCGGGGCCCGCAGCGGCGACAAGGGCGGCGATGCCAACGTCGGCGTGTGGGCCGAGACCGACCCCGCCTGGGAGTGGCTCCACCGGACCCTCACCGTCGACGCCTTCAAGGAGCTCCTCCCCGAAGCCGCCCCCTTGGAGGTGACCCGCCACACCCTCCCGAACCTCCGCTCCCTCAACTTCACCCTCACCGGGATCCTCGGCGCCGGCGTCGCCTCCGGCCACCGCTTCGACCCCCAGGCCAAGGCTCTGGGCGAATGGCTCCGCTCCCGCCACGTGGACATCCCCACAGCCCTGCTGCAACCGCCCGAGGCGACTCCCGCAGCCCTGCCCGGGCCACCGGCGTCGCACCCCGCAGCCCTGCCGCAACCACCGGCGGAGCCACCCGCGCAGGGCCGACCCGTACCGACCACCGCCCCGGAGGGGACCCCGTGACCCGCCTCAAGAGCGCCCTCGACCCGCTCGCCCCCGAGCACGCGCAGGCCCGTAGCGCCGCCCTGGAGCGCCTCGCCGAGGTCGATGCGGCGCATGCCGCCGCCCTTGCCGGTGGCGGGGAGAAGTACACCGCGCGTCACAAGACCCGCGGCAAGCTCCTCGCCCGGGAGCGCGTCGAGCTGCTGCTCGATCCGGATACGCCCTTCCTGGAGCTGTCCCCGCTCGCCGCCTGGGGCAGCGATTACCCGGTCGGTGCCTCCATGGTCACCGGCATCGGCACCGTCGAGGGCGTCGAATGCCTGGTCACCGCCAACGACCCCACGGTGCGCGGCGGCGCCTCCAACCCCTGGACGCTCAAGAAGGCGCTCCGCGCCAACGAGATCGCCCGGCAGAACAGGCTCCCCTGCATCAGCCTCGTCGAGTCCGGCGGAGCCGATCTCCCCTCCCAGAAGGAGATCTTCATCCCGGGCGGCGCCATCTTCCGCGACCTCACCCGGCTTTCGGCCGACGGCATCCCCACCATCGCCGTGGTCTTCGGCAACTCCACCGCCGGAGGCGCGTACATCCCAGGCATGTCCGACCACACCATCATGATCAAGGACCGCTCCAAGGTGTTCCTGGGCGGCCCGCCGCTCGTGAAGATGGCCACCGGCGAGGAGAGCGACGACGAGTCCCTCGGCGGAGCCGACATGCACGCCCGGACCTCCGGCCTCGCCGACTACTACGCCCTCGACGAGCACGACGCCATCCGCCAGGCCCGCCGCGTGGTGGCCCGCCTCAACCACCGCAAGGCCGGGCCCGATCCGGTACGCGCCGAGGAGCCCCTCCACGATCCCGAGGAACTCCTCGGGATCGTCCCCGCCGACCTCAAGACCCCCTTCGACCCCCGCGAGGTCATCGCCCGGATCGTCGACGCCTCCGACTTCGACGAGTTCAAGCCCCTCTACGGCACCAGCCTCGTCACCGGCTGGGCGAGCCTGCACGGCTACCCGGTCGGCATCCTCGCCAACGCCCAAGGGGTGCTGTTCAGTGCGGAATCGCAGAAGGCGGCCCAGTTCATCCAGCTCGCCAACCAGCGCGACATCCCGCTCCTCTTCCTCCACAACACCACCGGCTACATGGTCGGCAAGGAGTACGAGCAGGGCGGCATCATCAAGCACGGCTCGATGATGATCAACGCGGTCTCGAACTCGAAGGTCCCCCACCTCTCCGTCCTGATCGGCGCCAGCTACGGCGCCGGCCACTACGGCATGTGCGGCCGCGCCTACGAGCCCCGCTTCCTCTTCGCCTGGCCCAGCGCGAAGTCCGCCGTCATGGGCCCCGCCCAGCTCGCGGGCGTCCTCTCCATCGTCTCCCGGCAGTCGGCCGCGGCGAAGGGACAGCCCTACGACGAAGAGGCCGACGCCGGCATGCGCGCCTTCGTGGAGGCGCAGATCGAGTCCGAGTCCCTGCCGATGTTCCTGTCCGGGCGGCTGTACGACGACGGGGTCATCGACCCCCGCGACACCCGCACCGTCCTCGGCCTGTGCCTCTCGGCCGTCCACAACGCCCCCGTCGAGGGCGCCCGTGGCGGCTTCGGCGTCTTCCGGATGTGAGCCCGCACATGACCACGACTCCGCACATGACCACGACCCCGCACATGACCACGACCCCGCACACCACCCTGACGTCCCTCCTCGTCGCCAACCGCGGCGAGATCGCCGTCCGCGTCTTCCGCACGGCCCGCACGCTGGGCCTGGCCACCGTCGCCGTCCACTCCGACCCCGACGCCGACGCCCTCCACGTCCGCACGGCCGACGCGGCCGTCCGGCTGCCCGGCGCGGCGCCGGCCGACACCTACCTGCGCGGCGACCTGGTCATCGGCGCCGCCCTCGCGGCGGGCGCCGACGCCGTCCACCCCGGCTACGGGTTCCTCTCCGAGAACGCCGACTTCGCCCGGGCCGTCCGCGCCGCCGGGCTCACCTGGGTCGGCCCGCCGCCCGAGGCCATGGAGGCCATGGCCTCCAAGACCCGGGCCAAGGAGCTGATGCGCGCCGCCGGGGTCCCGCTGCTCGACCCGGTCGACCCGCACGCGGCCACCGTCGCCGACCTGCCGCTGCTCCTCAAGGCCGCGGCGGGCGGCGGCGGCCGCGGGATGCGGGTGGTCCGCGACCTCGACTCCCTCAAGGAGTCCCTCGATGCCGCCTCCGCCGAGGCCCTGTCCGCCTTCGGCGACGGGGAGGTCTTCGCCGAGCCGTACGTGGAGCGCGGCCGCCACGTCGAGGTGCAGATCCTCGCCGACTCCCACGGCACCGTCTGGGCGCTCGGCACCCGCGACTGCTCCCTCCAGCGGCGCCACCAGAAGGTCATCGAGGAAGCCCCCGCGCCCGGCCTCCCCGAGGCCCTGCGCACCAGCCTCCACGAGGCCGCCGTGGCCGCCGCCCGCGCGGTCTCGTACGAGGGCGCGGGCACGGTGGAGTTCCTCGTCACCGCCGAGGGCCGCCCGTACTTCCTGGAAATGAACACCCGCCTCCAGGTGGAACACCCCGTCACCGAAGAGGTCTTCGGGATCGACCTCGTCGCCCTGCAGCTGCGGATCGCCGAGGGCGCCGCGCTGCCCCTCCAGCCGCCCACGCCCGCCGGACACGCCGTCGAGGCCCGCCTCTACGCCGAGGACCCGGCCGCCGACTGGCGGCCGCAGACCGGCGTCCTGCACACCCTGGACGTCCCCTCCGCGGTCCGCGTGGACACCGGATTCACCGACGGGGACACCGTCTCCGTCCACTACGACGCCATGCTCGCCAAGGTCGTCGCCCATGCCCCGACCCGCGCCGAGGCGGTCCGCGCCCTGGCCCACGCCCTCGCCGGGGCCCGGATCCACGGGCTGACCACCAACCGGGAGCTCCTCGTACGGTCCCTGCGGCACCCGGAGTTCGCGGCGGCCCGGCTCGACACCGGGTTCTACGAGCGCCACCTGGCGGCCCTCACCGACACCGCCCCGGACGACCGGGCCCCCGCGCTCTGCGCGCTCGCCGCCGCCCTCGCCGAGGCCGCCCCCGACCCGGACTCCTCCCTCGCCGCCCGCCTCGGCGGCTGGCGCAACCTCCGCTCCCAGCCGCAGAGCCGCCGGTACACGGCCGCCGGGACCGCCGAGTACGAAGTCCGCTACCACCCGGCCCGCAGCGGCCCCCCGGAGCTCCCGGACCACCCCGGCGTACGCGTCCTGTCCGCCGCGCGCCACGCGGTGACCCTCGAAGTGGACGGCGTCCGGCGGATGTTCCACGTGAAACGTAAATCGAACACGACGTACGTGGACTCCGTGCTCGGCGCCCACGCGCTGACCCCCGTCCCCCGGTTCGAGGACCCCCAGGACCGCACCGAACCGGGCTCACTGCTCGCCCCCATGCCCGGCACCGTCGTCCGCGTCGCCGAGGGCCTCGCCCCCGGCAGCCCGGTCACCGCCGGGCAGCCCCTGCTCTGGCTGGAGGCCATGAAGATGGAGCACCGCATCCTCGCCCCCGCCTCCGGCACGCTCACCGCGCTCCACGCCGTCACCGGCCAACAGGTCGAATTCGGCGCCCTGCTCGCCGTAGTCCAGGAGGAAGCATGAGCTCCACCCCCGGCACCACGACCCTCGGCACCACGACCCTGGAAACCGAAGAACACCGGGACCTGCGCGCGGCGGTCGCCGCCCTCGGCCGCAAGTACGGGCGCGAGTACCTCGCCCGCATCGCCCGCGAGGGCGGCCACCCCGACGAACTGTGGGCGGACGCCGCCAAACTGGGCTACCTCGGAGTCAACCTCCCCGAGGAGTACGGCGGCGGGGGCGGCGGCATCGCCGAACTGTCCATCGTCCTCGAAGAACTCGGCGCCGCGGGCTGCCCGCTCCTCATGATGGTCGTCTCGCCCGCCATCTGCGGCACGGTCATCGCCCGCTTCGGCACCGAGGAGCAGAAGCGGGCCTGGCTCCCCGGGCTGGCCGACGGCACCCGCACCATGGCCTTCGGCATCACCGAACCCGACGCCGGCTCCAACTCCCACCGCATCACCACCACCGCCCGCCGCGACGGAGAGGACTGGGTCCTGACCGGCCGCAAGGTCTTCATCTCCGGCGTGGACATCGCGGACGCCACCCTCATCGTGGGCCGCACGGAAGACGCCCGGACGGGCAGCCTGAAACCCTGCCTGTTCATCGTCCCCCGCGAGGCCCCCGGCTTCACCCACACCCCCATCGACATGGAACTCCAGGCGGCGGAGAAGCAGTTCGAGCTGGTCCTGGACGAGGTGCGGCTCCCCTCCTCGGCCCTGGTCGGCGACGAGGACGCGGGCCTGCTCCAGCTCTTCGCAGGCCTCAACCCCGAGCGCGTCATGACCGCCGCCTTCGCCATCGGCATGGGCCGCTACGCCCTCGCCCGGGCCGTCGACTACGCGAAGACCCGCCAGGTCTGGAAGGCCCCCATCGGCGCCCACCAGGCCATAGCGCACCCCCTGGCCACCGCCCACATCGAGCTCGAACTGGCCCGCCTGATGATGCAGAAGGCGGCCCACCTCTACGACGCCGGCGATGACGTGGGAGCGGGGGAGGCGGCGAACATGGCGAAGTACGCGGCGGGGGAGGCCTGCGTCCGTGCGGTGGACCAGTCCGTCCACACCCTCGGCGGCAACGGCCTCACCCGCGAGTACGGCCTGGCCGCGCTGATCGTCGCCTCCCGGGTGGCCCGGATCGCCCCGGTCAGCCGCGAGATGATCCTCAACTACATCTCCCACCAGACCCTGGGCCTGCCCAAGTCCTACTAGCCCCCCACCTACCGCTGCGCGCCTCCTATCCCCGCCTCCGGAACTCCCCCTGGCCGGACCGGACCGGACCTGTCCTGACCGAACCGGGCTTGACCCAGCCGGGCGAGGTCGGGTGAGGCCGGGTTGGCCCTGCGGGGGGGAGTCCCCTACCCACCCTTCCACCGTTCCCCGGGCTCCGCCCGGACCCCGTTGCCGGGTGCGGCGCCGTTCCCGGGGGCCAGCCCCCGGACCCCCGCTCCTCAAACGCCGGAGGGGCTGGAGTTGGCCGCGCAGTGTCCGGTCCGTGCGGCGTCGTTCCCGGGGACCAGCCCCCGGACCCCCGCTCCTCAAACGCCGGAGGGGCTGGTTTTGGCCGCGCCACGTCCGGTCCGTGCGGCGCCATTGCTCCTCAGCTGCCGCAGGGGCTGGATTTTCCCCGGTGTCGGCCTGCGCGTGCGTGTCGGCGGCTGGGCATGTTCAGCCTCGCCGGCGTTTGAGGCGCGGGGTCTGGGGCGGAGCCCCAGGGGGGCCGGGCGCAGCCCGGGGCCCTTCCGGGTCCGGGCAGCGCCCGGGGAACGGTGGAAGGGCGGGTAGGGGACCTCGCCCCGCAGGGCGGAACCGGCCGCACCCGCGCAGCGGTGGGGGTTGCTGCGGGGAACCCCGCGCAGGAGCGGGGCCGGGCAGCCCAGCCGAGCCCGCCGCAGGCGGCCCGCATACCCTCCCCGGAGGGGCCCCGACCGACCGACGAACCCCCTCCGGAGGAGACATGCCCGCACTGGTCCACGCCGCGCGAACGCCCGGCCTCACCACCCTCACCCTCGACTCCCCGGCCAACCGCAACGCCCTCTCCGCCCCCCTGGTCGGGGAACTCCGCGCAGCCCTCGCCACCGCCTCGGCGGACCCGGCCACCCGGGCCGTGGTCCTCACCCACACCGGCACCACCTTCTGCGCCGGCGCCGACCTCAAGTCGCCCTGCGACCCCGCCGACTTCCTGGCCCTGCTCCGGGAGATCGCCGAACTGCCCGAGCCCGTCGTGGCCCGGGTCACCGGCCACGTCCGGGCCGGGGGCCTCGGCCTGCTCGGGGTCTGCGACATCGCCGCCGCCTCGCGGGCATCGACGTACGCCTTCACGGAGACGCACCTCGGCGTCGTCCCGGCCGTGATCTCCGCGCCGCTGCTCCCGCGCCTGGATCCCCGCGCCGCGGCCCGCTACTTCCTCACCGCCGAGGTGTTCGACGCCATCGAGGCCACCCGCATGGGCCTGCTCACCCTCCAGGGTGAGGACGCCGAGGATCTCGACGCGCTCCTGGCTCCGGTCCTGGACGGCCTGCTCAAGGGCGGCCCCGAGGCCCTGGCGGCGACGAAGCGGCTGGTCACGGCCCCGGTGCGGGCGGCCCTGGAGCGGGACGGGGTCGCCCTCGCCGAGCTGTCCGCCCGGCATTTCGCCTCCGCCGAGGCCCGCGAGGGCATCAGCGCCCGCTTCGAGCGACGGGACCCGTCATGGCTCCGGTGACCACCGAACCCGGCCCGCCGGGCCAGACCGGCCAGACCGGCCAGACCGGCCAGGCCGTCCAGCCCGCCCCGACCGCCCCCAAGCAGGCCCGCAGCCGCGTGACCCGCCGCCACCTCCTGGAGGCGGCCGTCGCCTGCCTCGCCGAGCAGGGCTGGGCCGGATCCACCGTCGCGGTGGTCGCGGAGCGCGCCGGAGTCTCGCGCGGCGCGGCCCAGCACCATTTCCGCACCCGCGAGGAACTGTTCACGGCGGCCGTCGAGTACATGGCCGAGGAACGCTCCACCGCCCTGCTGGACGTGTTCCCGCGCGGCGGCGCCGCCGCGCCCCGCGCGGAGGTGGTGGGGGCGCTCATCGACCTGTACACCGGCCCGATGTTCCGTGCCGCCCTCCAGTTGTGGGTCGCGGCCTCCCACGAGGAGCAGCTGCGCCCGCGCGTGGCCGAGCTGGAGGGCCGTGTGGGCCGTGAGACCCACCGGCTGGCCGTGGAGCTGCTGGGCGCGGACGAGTCCGTACCGGGCGTACGGGAGACCGTGCAGGGCCTGCTCGACATGGCCCGCGGCCTGGGTCTGGCCAACGTCCTCAGCGACGACACGGCCCGCCGGGCGCGGGTGGTCGCCCAGTGGGCCCGCATCCTGGACTCGGAACTGGGCTGATCCCCCCCCGCCCGGTCCCCCCCGCCCGGGAAACGCGGCGGGCGCCGCACCCCCGGGGGGATGCGGCGCCCGGCACGAGCGGCGGCCCTGTGCGGGGGCAGCCGGCGCGGTCGTTCGCTCAGGCGGTCTCGGCCATGTCCGCGTAGCCCGCGATCTCGCGCGGGTTGCGCACGCCGGGCCCGGTGTAGCGGGCCGAGGGACGGACCAGCCGGCCCGTGCGCTTCTGCTCCAGGATGTGCGCGGACCAGCCGGCGGTGCGGGCACAGGTGAACATCGAGGTGAACATGTGCGCCGGGACCTCCGCGAAGTCCAGCATGATCGCGGCCCAGAACTCCACGTTCGTCGCGAGCACCCGGTCGGGGCGGCGCGCGTGCAGCTCCTCCAGGGCGGCCTTCTCCAGCGCGGCGGCCACCTCGTAGCGCGGGGCGTCCAGTTCCTTGGCGGTGCGCCGCAGCACGCGGGCGCGCGGGTCCTCGGCGCGGTAGACGCGGTGCCCGAAGCCCATCAGCCGCTCGCCCTTGTCCAGGGCCTTCTTCACGTACGCCACGGCGTCGCCGGTGCGCTCGATCTCCTCGATCATGCCGAGGACGCGCGAGGGCGCCCCGCCGTGCAGCGGCCCGGACATGGCGCCGACCGCCCCGGACAGTGCGGCCGCGACGTCGGCGCCCGTCGAGGCGATGACGCGCGCGGTGAAGGTCGAGGCGTTCATGCCGTGCTCGGCGGCGGAGGTCCAGTAGGCGTCGACGGCCTTGACGTGGCGCGGGTCGGGCTCGCCCCGCCAGCGGATCATGAACCGCTCGACGACGGACTCGGCCTTGTCGATCTCGCTCTGCGGGACCATCGGCCGGCCCTGGCCGCGCGCGGACTGGGCGACGTACGACAGCGCCATCACGGCGGCCCGCGCCAGGTTGTCGCGCGCGGTCCGCTCGTCGATGTCGAGCAGCGGTTTCAGACCCCACACGGGGGCGAGCATGGCGAGTGCGGACTGCACGTCGACCCGGATGTCACCGGAGTGCACCGGGATGGGGAAGGGTTCGGCGGCCGGCAGACCGGGGTTGAAGGCACCGTCGACCAGCAGGCCCCAGACGTTCCCGAAGGAGACGTGGCCCACGAGGTCTTCGATGTCGACGCCCCGGTAGCGCAGCGAACCGCCCTCCTTGTCGGGTTCGGCGATCTCCGTTTCGAACGCGACGACTCCCTCGAGACCGGGTACGAAGTCGGACATCAGGCGGCTCCTCAAATAGTGCGAACACGCGCGGCTCCCGGCGTGATTCGCGGTCCGGCGCGGTCATCCCCGTTGATGCCCGGCACGGCCGATGGTCATCCGTTCGGGACCGTCGGACCGGCCCCAAGATTTTGTACGTTCCGCTTGGCGCGGGGAAGCGTGACATACGGCACAGTCGCGGACGCCCGGCTGCGGCAGGATGGCCGCGTGACCGATCAGCACCTTGACCCTGCCGACATGCGCAAGCAGTACCGCTCCCGGCTCGTCGCCGAGGAGAGCCTCGCCGAGGAACCGATGGGCCAGTTCGCGCGCTGGTTCCGGGACGCCGCGGAGGCCAACGTATTCGAACCCAACGCGATGGTCGTCGCGACGGCGACCCCCGACGGGCGGCCCAGTACGCGCACGGTCCTGTTGAAGCAGTTCGACGAGCGCGGGTTCGTCTTCTTCACGAACTACGAGTCCCGCAAGGGCCGCGAACTGGCCGCCAACCCCGCCGCCTCCCTGCTCTTCCCCTGGCATGCCATCGCCCGCCAGGTCATCGTCACCGGCACGGCCTCCCGCATCGGCCGGGACGAGACGGCGGCGTACTTCCGCTCCCGCCCCCACGGCTCCCAGCTGGGCGCCTGGGCCAGCGAACAGTCCACGGTGATCGCCTCCCGTGCGGAACTGGACCGCCGCTACGCCGAGCTGGAGGCCCGCTACCCGGAGGGCGAACAGGTTCCGGTTCCCCCGCAGTGGGGCGGTATCCGGGTGGTCCCGGACACGGTGGAGTTCTGGCAGGGCCACGAGAACCGCCTCCACGACCGCCTCCGCTACGTCCTGGAGGCCGGCACCTGGCGCGTGGAACGCCTCTGCCCGTGACCCCGTAGGGGCCCGGAAACGCAGGCGACCCGCGAGCTCGGGTTTCCCCCCTGCAGTGGGGGAAGCCGGCCGGACGTACCGGCGAGCTCGCGGGTCGGGTGACTGCTTGGGATTGGCGCCGGCGACTCCGCCGGGCACCGCACTGGGTGCGTGCGACAACGGGCGCTTTAGCCCGCAGCCACCTCACGCGTCCGGTTTCCGTACATTGCGGCAACCACCTCCCTTCTCGTGTGAGACAGAGCCTAGGCAGCCTGGTCCGGGCCCACAACTGTTTATTTCTCCCCGGTGTCAGGGCGAGGATGGGCCCGTTGGGGAACAAGATCCAGGGGGAGCCATGCCGGACATCGCACTGCCACGCCACTACCGGACGAAGCCGGGGAACCGGGCGCTGATCGTCGTCCTGGTCGGAGGTCTCGCGCTCCTCCTCGTGCAGAGCTGGGAGCTGCCCGTGCCGGCCTTGCTGAGGGTGTTGTTCATCGCCTTCATGGCGGTCTTCGTCGCGTGGGTCCTGTACGCCCGGGCGCGCCGCTTCACCACCGTGGACCACGAGGGCATCTCCCTGCGGAACGCCCGCGGTGTGCGCCGTCTCGCCTGGGACGACATCCACGACATCCGTTCCGTGGTCATCCCCCACACGCAAGGGGGCGCCGGGCCCGGCCTCGTCGTGTACGCCTACCGCACCGACGGCCGGCGGGTGGGCCTGCCGTGCATGGACGACAACGAGCTGACGGACGCCGAGCAGGTCGAGCAGGAGGCCGAGGCGCTGCGCTCCCTCCTGGCGGAGCACCGCCGGGCCGACTGGACGCCCGACCCGCAGGCCGAGCCGCGCATCGCCGGGCGGACGGCGCAGTGGGAGAACGCCTACCGGTGGGTCACCGGGTGGCGGTTGGCCGTGGCCGTCGTCGCCATCACCGTGGCCGCGGGCCTCGGGGTGATCGTCGTGGGTGTCCTGGCCTCCGGCTCGTCCTGACCGGATTTATCGTCCCAATCCGCAGAAACCCGTGTGGGCTGGGTCACGTTCGAGTTCAATGACGTGACGTGCCGCACACGCGAACACCTGCAGGGGGCCCAGGTGACTGCATCCGGACGTAGTGAGACCGCCGACGATCTGCTCGCAGCGCTGCTGGACGGGATGGACGCGGCCCTGTGCGCGTTCGATGCCGACGGCGTGATCACCCACTGGAACCGTGAGGCCGAGCGGATCCTGGGGTGGTCGGCCAAGGAAGCCGTGGGGCGCAAGGGGTTCGCGGGGTGGGCCGTGCGGGCCTCCGACGCGCAGGACGTGCAGGACAGGCTGATGGCCGCCCAGGACGTGCCGGGCCGGCAGGTGCACGAGTTCGCGCTGCTGACCAAGGACGGCGGGCGGGTGCTCGTGCGGACCCAGTCCGCGGGGGTGCCGGGCGCCGACGGGAGGCCGGCCGGGGTGTACTGCGCCTTCAGCGAGGTGCACGCGCAGATCGACCTGGAGCGTTCCATCGCGCTGAGCGAGGCGCTCATGGAGGACGCCTCCTGGGGGGTGGTGCTCGTCGACGTGGACCTGCGGCCCGCCGTGGTCAACGTGCACGCCGCCCGCGCCTTCGGGTCCGGCCGCACCACGCTCCTCGGGCGGCCGCTGGGGGAGCTGCTGGCGCAGGGGGTGGAAGAGCTGGAGGGGGCCCTGCAGCACGTGCTGGCCGAGGGCGCGCCCCCCGCACCGGCGGAGCTGTGGGTGTCCGTACGGGGCCCCGAGGGCGTGCGGCGGCGGTGCTGGCGGTGCGGGTTCCTGCGCCTGGCGTCGCCGCTCGCGGAGGAACCCGTACCGCTCGGGGTCGCGCTGCTGTTCCAGGACGTCACCGAGGCCCGGCAGGCGCAGTTGGACACGGCGCAGCTGCGGTTCCGGTCCCACCAGCTGTACCGGGCCGGGCGGGCCGCCGCCGAGTGCGAGGACCCGGCGGAGGCGGCGGCGGTCCGGCTGGAGTTCGCCCTGGCGGGCTTCGCCGAGCACGCGCTGGTGGACGTACTGGAGCCGCTGCGGGACCCCGCGCCCGCGCGGCTGCTGCGCTGGGCGGCCTCCCCGCCCGGCCTGCCGGGGCTGCCCGAGCCCGGGGCGATCCCCGTGCGCTACGAGCCCGGGCACCCGGCGCTGCAGGCGCTGGACCGGGCCGGTTCCGTACGGGACAGCGCGCCGCGCGGGCAGGCCGACGAGGCCTGGTCGGGCAGCCGGCGCTGGCCCGAGGGCGCGGCGCACGCCCTGTGCACGGTCCTGCGCAGCCGGGGCCGGAGCCTGGGGACGCTGACGTTCCTGCGGGGCCCGTCCAGGGCCGCCTTCGAGCGCGCGGACGCGGAGTACGCGGAGGAGGTGGCGGCACGCGTCGCGGCGGACCTGGATCTGGACCTGGTGGTGAGGGAGCCGCGCACGGCCTAGCCCGGGTCTGACCAGGTCCGACCAGGTCTGGCCCGGCCCGGTCTTACGGACCGGGCCCGGCAAGATCCGGAAGAGACGGCCTAGTGGCGGAAGAAGATCCGGTCGCCGTACTCCTGCATGACGCGGCCGTTCCATTCGTGGCCGCCGTCCACGTTGCCCGAGCGCAGCAGCGGCGGTTCGACCCCGCGGGCGACGAGCTCGCCGGCCGCGGCGGCCATGACCGCCTGCATGATCGCGCTGGTCACGACGGTGGATGCGGGGGCGAAGGGGGCTTCGATGCCCTCGTGGGTGAGCTCCGCGTCGCCGACCGCGATCTTGCTGTCGAGGACGATGTCGCAGTGGTCCTTGAGGAAGGTGCCGGAGACGTGGCGGGACTTGGTGTCGGTCGCGTAGGCCACCGAGGTGACGCCGATGACCTTCAGGCCGATCGCGCGGGCGTTCATCGCCATCTCGACGGGCAGCGCGTTGCGCCCGGAGAGGGAGATGATCACCAGGACGTCGCCGTCGCCGGCCGGGCTGCTGTCCAGGACCGCCCCGGCGAGGCCGTCGACGCGCTCCAGGGCGCTGCCCAGGGTGGCGGGCATGACGTCGATGCCGACGGTGCCGGGGACGGCGAGGAAGTTCATCAGGGCGAGCCCGCCGGCCCGGTAGACCACGTCCTGGGCGGGCAGCGAGGAGTGCCCGGCACCGAAGGCGAAGAGCTTGTTCCCGGTGGCCACGGCTTCCGCGATGACGGTCCCGGCCTCGCTGATGCGGCCGGACTCCTCGTCCCGCACCCGCTCCAACAGGCCGATCGCGGCGTCGAAGAACTGACCGGCCAGCTTGCTCTCGCTCATACGCCGATGGCCTTCCGGGGTGGGAGTGGGTGAGGTTGTCGTCCGTGTCCGCCGCTCACCGTGCGGTCTGGACCAAGGGCGTGTCAATACGAACTTCCATCCAGGGGCCGAAAGGCCCGGTGGGCGGCGTAATGAGAGGTGACCGGAGGGGCGCGGGGGGCGTTTCGAGGCAGTCCGGAAGGGCCCTTGACGTCCTACACGGGACGGTTGTCGGCGCGATGGGTCAGAATTGGGGGCAGGGCCAGCGCACGCAATCCGAGGGGCACGAATGTCCGGACTGATCGATACCACGGAGATGTACCTCCGCACCATCCTCGAACTGGAAGAGGAAGGTGTGGTCCCCATGCGCGCCCGCATCGCCGAGCGGCTCGACCAGAGCGGCCCGACGGTGAGCCAGACGGTGGCGCGGATGGAGCGCGACGGCCTGGTGGCCGTCGCCAGCGACCGGCACCTGGAGCTGACCGACGAGGGCCGCAAGCTGGCGACGCGCGTCATGCGCAAGCACCGGCTCGCGGAGTGTCTGCTCGTCGACGTCATCGGCCTGGAGTGGGAGCAGGTGCACGCCGAGGCCTGCCGCTGGGAGCACGTGATGAGCGAGGCGGTGGAGCGGCGGGTGCTGGAGCTGCTGCGCCACCCGACCGAATCGCCGTACGGAAACCCGATCCCCGGGCTGGAGGAGCTCGGCGAGAAGGCCGAGGCCGATCCGTTCCTGGAGGAGGGCATGGTCAGCCTCTCCGAGCTGGACCCGGGCGCGGAGGGTAAGACGGTGGTGATCCGCCGGATCGGCGAGCCGATCCAGACGGACGCGCAGCTGATGTACACGCTGCGCCGGGCGGGCGTACAGCCCGGTTCGGTGGTCAGCGTGACCGAGTCGCCCGGCGGTGTGCTGGTCGGCAGTGGGGGCGAGGCCGCGGAGCTGGATTCGGACATCGCCTCCCACGTGTTCGTGGCGAAGCGCTGACCGGCCGACCGAAGGAGGGGCTGGGGTTTCCGGGTTCGACAGGCTGACGCACCGGCGTTCGATCGGGTCGTCAGTGCGAGCGAATCCGGCTGGTGTCGGCCTATGCGGACCGGTGCGGATCTGTATGGATGGTCCCGGCGCCTTGCGGCGCCGGGACCGGTCCTCCCCTTTTTGACCTGGAGCCCCGAGCTCTCAAGGTCATCCCTTCGGACCGTCTTCCCCGAGCGGTCCGCCTCCCTGTTGAAAGGATCTCCATCGGCAGCGGCGGTCAATCCTTGAGCAAGGTCACTCGAAAGAGCGGTGTTGTAGGCGAGAACCCCGTTTTCGAATACGGGTTCGATACTGTGGCCGGGAGCGAAGGGGGTGCATCTGCGTGGTACGACGCCTCGATGTGACGGGGGCCGACGGCGTACGCCTGGCGGCCTGGGAGTTCCGCGCGGCGGCGGAGCACGAGCCCGAGCCGCGCAGTTCGCCGTCTCCGTCTCCGTTCCCACCCCCCTCTCCCTCGCCGTCGGGTGAGCCCGCGGCGCTCTTACTGCACGGCCTGATGGGCCGCGCCTTCCACTGGGCGGGCACCGCCCGCTGGCTCGGCGCGAGCCGCCGCGTCGTGGCCCTCGACCAGCGCGGCCACGGCCAGAGCGAGCGCCCCCCGACCACCGGCCCCGGCAGCTCCGTCGCCTACGGACGCGAGGCCTTCGTGGCCGACGCCGAAGCGGCCGTCGAGCAGCTCGGCCTCGCGCCGGTGACCCTGATCGGCCATTCCATGGGCGCCCTCACCGCCTGGCAGCTCGCGGCCCGCCGCCCCGACCTCGTGGCGGCCCTGGTCATCTGCGACATGCGGGCGTCGGCGCTGGGAGAGGCCTCGCAGCAGGAGTGGGAGGAATGGTTCCGCCACTGGCCGCTGCCGTTCCCCACGCAGGACGCCGCGCGGCGCTGGTTCGGCGAGGACGACCCGCGGGTGGAGCGCCCGGATCCCGGCCGGGGGGAGTTCTTCGCCGAGGTGATGCACGAGGCGGACGACGGCTGGCGCCCGCTGTTCTCCCGCCGCCAGATGCTGACCGCGCGCGAGACGTGGGTGCACGACGCGCACTGGGAGGAACTGGCCCAGGTGCGCTGCCCGACGCTGGTCGTCCGCGGCCTGGACGGCGAACTGGGCCGCGCGGAGGCCCAGGAGATGGTCCGCGTCCTGCCGGCCGGCCAATACGCGGAGATCCCCGACGCCGGCCACTACCTCCACTACGACCACCCCACGGCCTGGCGCGCAGCGGTCGAGCCCTTCCTGGAGGGCATCAAGGCCCCGGCGTAGCCCTGCGGGTCCCTGCGGGGCTTGGGCGGATCGGGTGGGCCGGTTGGGCAGCTGCCCGGGCTCCGGCGGGCCGGCGGGGCCGGCCGGGGACTCCGTCCCTCCTGTGGGGACTTACGGAGCCTGGCGGGGCCCTGAGGGCCGGTGACGCCGGTTCTTGAGCCCCGGCCGTCTCTCGGGTCGTCCCCGCCGCCCTACAGGGCTCTACGGGCCTTCGTGGCGCCGTCTCGCGGGTGCTCGCGAACCCTGCTGGGGCTTGGGGAGTTGGCGGGAAGGGCTGTCGGGTCAGGTCCCCGCCCGTACGTGTCGCCGCTGTGCGGCCCTGCGGGGCCCGGTCGGCCGGGCGGGGTGGACCCCCGACAAGGAGTACTCCGCCGAGACCAGGGCCCGCATGGCGCGCCCGGTCAGCCCTTGCTGACCGCCAGGAGGATCTCGGGCAGCTTGCGCGCCACCGTCGGGGCCGCGAGGCGCAGGCCCGCCCAGGTGGCCAGCGTGCCCCAGGCCACACCCAGGGGGAGCAGGATCCAGCTCAGGGACTGCTGGTCGGCCACGTTGAAGTAGATGGCCAGCACGATCACCGGGGAGCAGATCAGCGCCGAGGCGAGCATGCCGCCGAAGATGCCGGCCCAGGCCAGGCCGCCCTGCCCCGGGGCGACGTTCTTGAAGGCGCCGTCCGTCGGGATCGAGTACGGGAAGCGGGCCGAGGCCAGGGCTCCCGTGCACAGCATCGAGCCGAGCAGGGCCAGTGCGAGGCCCAGGGCGCCGGGCAGACCGGCCCAGTTGTCGACGAGGGCGGCCGTGACCACCGCGACCAGGGCCGTCCAGGGCACGGTGACCAGGGCGAGGGCCAGGGCGCGGGCTCGCAGTTCGAGGTACGCGTCACGGGCGCCGCCGATGGTCTGCGCGACCATCCAGAACGCCGAGGTGTCCTGCCCGAACTGGTTGTACATCTGGACGCCGAGCATGCCCGAGGCGAAGCAGGCCAGGTACACCGAGCCACTGCCCTGGAAGGCGTTGGCGACGGGGATGATCAGGCCGACCGCCAGCGCCGACACCCAGGCCGACTTGGTCTTCGGGTCGCGCACGATGTAGCGCAGCGCGCGCTGGATCGCCGCGCCCGTACGGTCGTCCGGCAGGAGCGACCAGCCGCCGCCGGCCGCGCCGTTCGCCGGCTTCTTGTCCTTGGCGGCCGCGACCGTCGAACCGTCCGGGGTGACCATCAGCTTGGTCAGGCTGCGCTCCCAGAACCGGAGCAGCAGCCCGAGGGCGGCGAGCGTGATCAGGAGCTGGGCGGCGGCGGTCCCGTACGAGCCCTCGCTCGCGGAGTCCACCATCCCGAGGGCCGTCGCGGGCGGCAGCCAGCGCACGACCGCCTCGGCCGGCTCCAGCTGCTCCAGTCCGCCGGCCTCGAACAGCCGCTGGCCGGCGATGTTCGCCACCTGTGCGCCGATCGCGATCAGCAGGCCGCTGAGCAGGGCGAGGTCGCGCCCCTTGCGGCTGGTCAGCAGCCGGACGTTGGCGGTCGCCACCGCCCGGGCCAGGGCGACGCAGCCGAGCAGCAGCAGCGGTACGGCCAGGACGGCGGCCGCCGCGCCCGCCGCTCCCCGCGCGAGGGCGATCACCGAGCCGATGGCCAGGCACAGCGTGAACAGCGGGCCGATGCCGACGAGCGAGGAGGCCAGCAGGGCCCGTACGAGCGGCCGCGGGCGCAGCGGCAGCATGACCAGCCGGCTCGGGTCGAGGGTTTCGTCGCCGGTCGGGAAGAACAGCGGGACGAAGGTCCAGCCGAGGGCGAGGACCGCCGCGAGCAGGACGACGACCGTTCCGGCGTGCGCGTTGCCGCGCAGCAGGGCGAGGCCGAGCGTGGCGAAGAAGGCGACGACGAGGGCGAAGGCGAGGGCGCCGAAGTAGGCGGCCTTGCGCTTCGAGGAGCCCTTGAGCCCGTTGCGCAGGAGGGACAGCTTGAGCCGGACGAAGATCGGCGTGATGTTGACGTCGGCAGCCGCGGATGCGGAGGCGGCCGGCCCGGATGCGGGTGACGGGGCCCGGGTGGGCGTGGGCGTGCTCATCGGACGCCCGCCCCGTTGCTCCCGCCGTTGGCCGCCGCCCCGCCGCCGAGCCAGTCCAGGGACTCGCCGGTGGCCCGGCCCTGTGCCCCGACCAGCTCCAGGAACGCGGCCTGCAGCGAGGGCGCGTCGCCCCGTACGTCGGCCAGCGAGCCCGAGGCCCGGATCCGGCCGGCGGCCATGACGGCCACCCAGTCGCACAGCGACTCGACGAGCTCCATGACGTGGGAGGAGAAGACGACCGTGGCCCCGGAGGAGGTGTAACGTTCCAGCACTCCGCGGATGGTCTGCGCGGAGACGGGGTCCACCCCCTCGAACGGCTCGTCCAGGAAGAGCACTTCGGGGTTGTGGAGCAGTGCGGCCGCCAGGCCGATCTTCTTCCGCATGCCCGTCGAGTAGTCGACGATCAGCTTGTTCTGCGAACCGGCCAGGTCCAGGATGTCCAGCAGCTGGGTGGCCCTGCTGTCCGTCTCCCGGCCCGGCAGCCCCCGCAACCGGCCCATGTAGCCGAGCAGTTCCCGCCCGGAGAGCCGCTCGAAGAGCCGCAGCCCCTCCGGCAGCACGCCGATCCGGGACTTCACCTCGACCGGGTCCGCCCACACGTCGTGCCCGGCGACGGTCACCCGGCCCATGTCCGGGCGCAGCAGCCCGGTCACCATGGACAGCGTGGTGGTCTTGCCCGCGCCGTTCGGCCCGACCAGGCCGACGAACTGCCCGGCGGGCAGCTCGAGATCGATTCCGGACACGGCCACCTGCTCGCCGAACCGCTTCCACAAACCTTCGACCCGCACGGCGGGTGCGGCGGACGGTGCGGGTCGCACACCGCCGCCCGTTCCGTCCGTCCCGCCCGTCGCAACGCCCTGGTCCGGCATGCGCCTGCCTCTCGTTCTGGTCCCCGTGTCCTGCTTTTCTCACCATAGGAGGAGGGGGAGAGGCGGAGCAGTTACTTATGTCATGAGTTTCCTGCGGGGAATGTCCGCTGGTCAGAGCGGGCCCGACCGGATCAGGCCGTGCGCCGGGCCCGTTCCGCGGCCGCCTCGCGCCCGCACGCATAGGCCAGTGCGTCGATCAGTTCCTCCACGTCGGGCAGCCACCGGTTCGCGGCCGTCGGGGGCTGCGCCCACTGCACCGAGCCGCGCCCGCCGATCCGGGTCGGCGGCGCGGCCACGTACTCGCCCTCGCCGCGCGCGACCAGGTCGAGCTGGGCCGGCTGCCAGCCGATCTTGCGCAGCAGGTCGGGCACCTTCGCCCCGGCGCCGGGCAGGACGAAGAACAGCATCCGCCCCGCCGGGTTGGCGATCACCGGTCCGAGGGTGCGCTGCATGCGCTGGAGCCGGGCCAGGGCGAGGAAGCCGGCCGCGTCCGGGACGTCGAGGGCGTCGAAGGTGCGGCCGGTGGGCAGCAGGATGGCGGCCTTCGGGTTCCTCCCCCAGAGGCGCCTGACCTGCACGGCGCTGCCCGAGGCCTGCGAGGCCCAGTCCTTGCCCGCCGCGTGCGCGCCGGGCGCCGGGCACTCCGCGGCCCCGCACGAGCACCGCTCCCGTCCGTCGCCGGACTCCAGCCAGGTGCCGGCGAAGACGTCCCAGTGCCGTTCTTCCGTGTACCGCACGGCATGGTCCAGCAGCGGCTCACTGCGCTGGAGGGGGATGGGCGCGGTCTCCGTGACTCCGATGGTCTCTTCCACGTGCAACACAACTCTTGCGGTCACCGGGGGTTACGGGCGTAAACCGGCCGGGCTGGGGAGCATCGATCCTGCATGCGGGGCGCATAGGTGCATCGCGGGGGGCGCGTAGGAGGCCGGGGCGCCGGAGGTGGGTAACGACAGGACGCAATGGGGAAGATTCCCCGCACATCAGGCGGGAAGTGATCATTCGAACGATCACCCGCGTCTCTGGGGGTTTTCATGGCAGCCAGGCCTCTCGTCGCCCGCCAGCCGAACGAACGGCTGCAGGCGCTCATCCAGGAAGCCGGGTGCTCCAATGCCGGGCTCGCCCGGCGCGTCAACATGTGCGGGGCCGAGCACGGCCTCGATCTCCGCTACGACAAGACCTCCGTGGCCCGCTGGCTGCGCGGCCAGCAGCCGCGCGGCCGGGCCCCCGGGATCATCGCCGAGGCGCTGGGCCGCAAGCTGGGCCGGACCGTCACCATCGACGAGATCGGCATGGCCAACGGCAAGAACCTCGCCTCCGGCGTCGGCCTCCAGTTCTCCCCGACCGTCATCGGAGCGATCGAGCAGGTCAGCGAGTTGTGGCGGAGCGACGTGGGCCGGCGCGACTTCCTGTCGGGGTCGAGCGTGGCCTCCTCGGCGCTGGTCGAGCCGAGCCGCGACTGGCTCATCACCGGGGCCGACGCGCAGGTCGCGCGCAGCGGCGGCTCCCGGGTGGGGATGTCGGACGTGGAGGCGGTACGGGCCACCACGCAGGCGCTGAAGGACCTCGACCACCGCTTCGGCAGCGGGCACGTGCGCCCGGTGGTCGTGCACTACCTCAACTCGGTGGTCTCCGGCTTGATCGGCGGCTCGTACCGGGAGCCGGTCGGCCGGGCCCTGTTCGCGGCGGTCGCCCGGCTCACGGAGCTGGCCGGCTACATGGCGGTGGACACCGGCCAGCCGGGCCTGGCCCAGCGCTACTACATCCAGGCGCTCCGGCTCGCGCAGGCGGCGGGCGACCGGGCGTACGGGGGCTACGTACTGGCGGCTTCGATGAGTCACCTCGCCGCCGAACTGGGCAATCCGAGGGAGATCGCGCAGCTGGCGAGGGCCGCTCAGGAGGGGACGCGGGGCCAGGTCACTCCCCGGGTGGAGGCCATGTTCTACGCGGCGGAGGCGCGGGGCCACGCGCTGCTCGGTGACGCGCGCGCGACGGCGGTGCTGTCCTCGCGGGCGCTGACGGCGCTGGAGCGGGCGGAGCCCGAGTCGGGGGACGACCCGGAGTGGATCCGGCACTTCGACGGGGCGTACCTCGCGGACGAACTGGCGCACTGCCACCGGGACCTGGGGCAGGCCGAAGCGGCGGCGAGGCGCGCCGAGGAGGCGCTGCGGGACCTCCCGGCGGGCAAGGCGAGGCGCCGGGCGATCGGGCTGCTCCTGCTGGCGGCGGCGCGGGTGCAGCAGCGCGAGGTGGAGGCCGCCTGCCAGACGGCGACGCAGGCGGCGGAGGCCCTGTCGGGCATCCGCTCGCACCGCGGGGCGGTGTACCTGGAGGACTTCCGTACCCGCCTGGACCCCTACCGGGAGGAACCGGCGGCCCGGGAGTTCACGGCCCGCCTGGAGCCGGTCGGCTGACCCGGGCACCCGGCCACCGTGTCCGCTACGGCCTGCGGCGACCAGGCCGACACTGGCAAACTCGGCGGGGAACTGTAGCGTGAGCCGACGGTTCCGTAGACGCGGACAGGTCGGAGAGGGAGTTCCGGTGACGGAGAGCGGACAGGGCGGCAGCCCGCAGGGAGGCGAGCCGTGGGGCGCGCCGGTGCCCGCGCAGCCGCCGACGCAGCCGCCCGTGCAGCCCGGCGGCGAGCCGGAGTACCTGTACGGACAGCCCTCCTACGGCTACCCCGCACCCGGCGGCCCCGCCTACGGCTACCCGCAGGGCCACGTCGTCGGCCCCGGCTACGAGGGCCCGGGCGAGCCCCACGGCTACGGCTACCCGCCGCTGCCGGAGGCGGCCACCCAGTACATACCGCCGGTCCCCGCGGCCCCCGGGCACGAGGAGGCGGCCACCCAGTACATCGCGCCGGTCCCGGCGGCCCCCGGGCACGGCGAGGCGGCGACCCAGTACATACCGCCGGTGCCCGCGGCCCCCGCGCACGGCGAGGCGGCCACGCAGTACATCCCGCCGGTCCCGGCCGCCCCCTCGTACGAGGAGGCCGCCACGCAGTACATCCCGCCGGTCCCGGCCGCGCCCGCCGATCCCGCGGCCGGCTTCGACGGGCTGTTCCGGGGGGACGCCCCGCAGACGCAGCAACTGCCGCCGGTCCAGGAGCCGGTGCTCCGCCGGCCGCCGCCGCAGCAGCGCCCGCATCCGCAGCAGCAGCACCAACAGCCGTACGTGCAGCAGCAGTACGCGCCGCCGCCGCAGCAGTACCAGCAGCAGCCGCCGCACTACCAGGGCCAGGGCCAGGATCCGGCGCCCGCGTCCCGCAAGGTCTCGCCCGCGATCATCGCCGCCGTCGTCATCGGTCTGGCCGTCGTCGGGCTCGGGGTCGGCGCCGTGCTCAGCGACGGCAAGGCGCAGAACAACGACCCGGCCGCCGTGGCCCCCACCCCCGCCCCCGGCAGCTCCGCCGCGGACAAGGGCGAGGCCCCGCTGGACCCCGCGCAGCCGCAGGCGGTCCAGCTCGACAAGCTCCTCGCGGACAGCAACGACAGCCGGGCCGCGGTGATCAAGGCAGTCGAGGACATCAAGGGCTGCAGCAACCTGGACCAGGCGGCCGTCGACCTGCGCGACGCGGCCCGCCAGCGCGAGGAGCTGGTGACCCGCCTCCAGGAGCTCAAGGTGGACAAGCTCCCGGACAACGCGAAGCTCACCGCGGCCCTCACCAAGGCGTGGAAGTCCTCCGCCGAGGCCGACAACAGCTACGCGTCCTGGGCGGACGACCTCAAGTCGGACGGCGACAAGTGCAAGGACGGCAAGGCCAAGTCGACCGGCAACGCCTCGGACGGGAACAAGGCGAGCGGTGACGCCACCCGGGCGAAGGAGAACGCGTCGGGGATGTGGAACGCCATCGCGGGCAAGTACGGCCTCACCAAGCGCGACAAGAGCCAGCTGTAGGACGGGGCCCCGCCCTGGCGGGGCGCCCCCTGGCCCGGACCGGCCCGGACCGGCCCGGACCAGCCCGGCCCGGACCGCCCTGGCCCGACTAGCTCGAACGGGGCGCCTGCTCCAGGGTCTTGGTCATGTCCAGCGACTGCTCGACGCCCGGCTGCGCCACCAGGCGGCCCTGCTGGACGATCTGGAAGTGGACCCGCCCGTTGACCATGCGGGGGAAGCCGGAGACGGCGCGCATGTCCTCGTAGCGCCAGCTGAGGTCGGGGGTCAGACCGCCGGTCTTGACGGGGGCGGACTGGTTGAGCTTGCGGGTGAGGGTGCGCCCGGTGATGTCCTCGCCCTCCTTGAACCCCTTCACCATCTCGCTGAACACCGTGTACGCGATCCAGGTGGTCTGGGCCCCGCTGTCGTCGGGGTCCACGGCGTTGTCCCCGAAGGCGTGGTCGGTGATCACGTTGCGCATCTGCGTCCACAGCGGGTCGGTGGAGACCGGGTACCAGCTCGTGACGTACGCGCCCTCGAAGGGGCTCTCCTTGCCGCCGGTGCGGTCGACCAGGGCCTGGCTGACCGAGCCGAGCACCGAGGAGACCTGCGGCTTGCGGTTCTGGGAGTCGGCGCGCCGGAAGGCGTCGAAGAAGGTCTCGGTACGGGCGCCGAGCACGGCGGCCACGCAGCCCTTCTCCTTGCCGTCCTTCGCGGAACCGGAGCCGTCCTTCGCCGAAGCGGCGCCGCCCTTCGCGGGGGCTCCGGGGGAGGAGGCCGCCAGCGCCTCGCCGGCCTGGGCGGACAGGTCCGCGGAGTCCTCGGCGGCCCGGATGTCGCTGGCCTCGCCCATCTGGTTGGCCTTGAGGCCGGCGTTGAGCTGGAGGGGCAGGGAGTCCCCGGCGAGGGTGTCGGGGCGGACCAGGGCGACCTTGGCGCAGGAGCGGCCCAGCTGGTGGCCGGCGCCGGCCACCAGGACGGGCTGGCCGCCGTTGACGGGGTAGGACAGCGGGGACTGGAACTCCTCGGCGGAGACCCCGTACCCGCCGATGAACGGGATGCCCTCGGCTTCCAGCGGGGCCAGGAAGGCGCGCCCGTGCTGGCTGTAGGAGCCGATGACGGCGACGGCCTTCTCGGTGACCGCCTTGCGGGCGCAGTCCGCGGCGCCGGTGGGCGTATTGCGCTCGTCACAGGTCAGGACCCGGAGCTTGCGGCCGTTGATGCCGCCCTTGGAGTTGACCCAGCGCTCGTAGGCCTTGGCCATGCCCGGCATGCCCGGCATGTTGGTCGCCGCGGACTCCACCGGGGCGAAGGTCATGACCGTGAGGGTGTCGGCGCCCCCGGAGCCCCCCGAGCCTCCGGGGAGCGCCCCGCAGCCGGCGACGAGACACGCGCCCATCGCCATGGCCGTGGTCCGGGCCAGAAAGGTGCGGGAGAGTGCTGCTGCGCATCGCCGGGTGGTCATGTGCATGCACCATTCCGCGCCCCGGGGAACTGACGTGTGTGGTGTGCGCAACATCGGGTGACGCCCAGGTGAATTACGGGTGGCCCCCACACGGTGAGTGAGCGCCGGGCGGGTCCGGGCCGCCGGGTCCGGGCGCCTCAAGATCACGCCGGACGGGAACGTACGATCGAAAGCGTGACATTCGCCCAAGGTTCGAAGAACTCTTCCCGCCGCGGCGGCCGCTCCTCCACCATGGGCGGCATGCCCCTCAACGACATGCCGTGGTGGCGCTGGCGCAGCAACGTGCGCTCGGCGCTGCACATGCTCTCCGACCCCGCGTTCCAAGAGGACACCTGGCTGGCCGGCGCCGAGGGGTACGGGGACGTCACCGACGCCGTGTACCGCCTCGTCGAGGACACCTGGCTCGACAGCTGGTCCGCGGACAAGTACGTCGGCACGATCTTCCGCGACGCGCAGGAAGCGGCCCTGGTGGACCTCGCCGTGCTGCGCGTGCTGCGGATCATGCACCAGATCGGCCCCGACGCCCCCGTCTCCGGCTACCTGGAGCACCACGCCTGGCCGGAGGCGGTACGGGCCGCGCGCGAGGCCCACGTACGGCTGGCGACGGCGGACGGGGACGACCCGGACGCACGGCCGCGCTCACTGGACGTCCTGAGGATCCTCACGCGCGCGGTGTGATGTGGAAGGCTGTGGGGTCATGAGCGACGACCCGCAGCCCCAGGCCACGCAGCAGTACGTACTGACCCTCTCATGCCCGGACAAGCAGGGCATCGTGCACGCCGTGTCCAGCTATCTGTTCATGACCGGGTGCAACATCGAGGACAGCCAGCAGTTCGGCGACCGCGACACCGGCCTCTTCTTCATGCGGGTCCACTTCGCGGCCGAGGCTCCGGTGACGGTGGAGAAGCTGCGGGCCAGCTTCGCCGCGATCGGCGACACCTTCCGGATGGACTGGCAGATCCACCGCTCCGACGAGCGCATGCGGATCGTGCTGATGGTGTCGAAGTTCGGGCACTGCCTCAACGACCTCCTCTTCCGCCACCGGATCGGCGCGCTGCCGGTGGACATCGCGGCGGTCGTCTCGAACCACACCGACTTCGAGGAACTGGTCGGCTCCTACGGGGTCCCGTTCGTGCACATCCCGGTGACGAAGGACACGAAGGCGGCGGCCGAGGCGCAGCTGCTGGAACTGGTGCGGGCCGAGCGGGTCGACCTCGTGGTCCTCGCCCGGTACATGCAGGTGCTGTCGGACACCCTGTGCAAGGAGCTGAGCGGGCGGATCATCAACATCCACCACTCGTTCCTGCCGAGCTTCAAGGGCGCGAAGCCGTACCACCAGGCGCATGCCCGGGGCGTGAAGCTGATCGGTGCGACCGCGCACTACGTGACCGCCGACCTGGACGAGGGCCCGATCATCGAGCAGGAGGTCGAGCGGGTGGGGCACGAGGTCACCCCCGACCAGCTGGTGGCGATCGGGCGGGACGTGGAGTGCCAGGCGCTGGCGCGGGCCGTGAAATGGCACAGCGAGCACCGGGTGCTGCTGAACGGCACCCGGACGGTCGTCTTCACGTAACCGCCCCGGCAGCCGCCCGCATGCGGCTGCAGCCTCCTGCAGGTGGCTGGATGCGGCTACATCCGGCTCAGGGAGGCCGCCGCGAAGAGGACGTCGCGGATGGCCTCGCGGTCGCCGTTCTGGCCGACCGCGGCGTCCTCCGGGGAGATGTGGCCCGCGGCCAGCTGGCAGAATTCCACGCCGTCCAGGGCGATCCGGGCCACCGTGTGGTCCGGTGAGGGCTTCGCCGCGGGGGAGTCCAGGGCGATGTCCCAGCCGCCGCCTCCCGCACCCTCGATCTCCAGGTGCAGGGTCCGGCCCGGCGCCCCCGCCGCGACCAGCCCGCGGGCCGGCGCAGCCAGTCCCGCCCGCCGGCGTCCGGCCAGGGCCGCCGGCAGGAGCCGGGCCGCCAGGTCGATCATCCGGTTCAGGTGGGGTGCGGACGGCGGCTCGTACGGGTAGTCCACCGCCTCCGCGATGTCCACGGCGTGCACCCAGCACTCGAAGGCCCGCTCCAGGAAGGCGTCCCCGAGGGGCAGGGCGAAGGGGCCGTACTCCACGTCCAGTTCGGCCACGCCGCGCCCGGCGAAGGACACCGTGCGCACCAGGGTGTGGCCCTGCTCCCGCCACGGTTCGCGGACCCGGCGGGTGGTCGGGTACGGGGAGTCCCCCCAGAACCGTTCCGTGCGCGCGGTCGGGGTGTCCGTGGACGCCTCGGGGCCCAGGGGGTCGTCCAGGCCCAGCGCGGCGGCCACGAGGCCGTCCACCGCCAGGAGGTGCCCGATGACCCCGGCCACCGTGGTCCGGCGCGTCTGGCGGCATTCCTCCTCGAACCACTTCAGCCGGACCGGGGTGTGCCACTCCGCGTCCCCGAAGTCCCGCAGCAGCGCGTCGAGCCGGGCCGTCTCGGTGTCGTACGGGCTCGCCCACACCGGGACCGGGATGCGGGCGGGGCGCTTGCCGAGGCAGTCCTCCAGCACGCGCGAGCGCAGCAGCGGTTTGAGGTCGAGGGTCTCCTCCGGGTGCAGCAGTCCCACGGCGTCGCGCAGCCGCAGCGCCTCCTCGGCGCAGGGTGCGCATGCGGTGAGGTGGTCCTCGACGGCCTGGGTCTCGTCGGCGGAGCAGGCCGCCAGGGCCCATGCGCCGAGCAGGGACTTCAGTACGGCGTGGGTGGGCGGCGGCGCGGCCGGGACCGGCTCGGGGGCGGGCTCGGGCTCGGCGGGCAGCGGCGCGGGCGGGACGGGGTGGTCGGTGACCTCCGGGTACTGCGTGTACCGCGCGTCGACGATGTCGTCGAGGGTGTCGAGGTCGTCGGCCGCCCCGCGCGGGCCGGGTATGCGCGCCGGGCCGGCCGGGTTCCGGGACGGCTCGGGCAGCTCGTACTCTTCCTCGTCTTCGCCGAAGGGGCTCGTCATCGGGCGGATCCAAATCCGGAGGGGCCGTACCCGGGCGGCACGGCGTCGTCGCGCGGGACGGCGTTGGCCGTGGACAGGAGCTGCAGGCCCAGGCGCAGCCGGCGCCGGGCCTCGTCCTCGCTGATCTGGAGGTCGGCGGCGGTCTGGCGGTAGTCGCGGCGCTTGAAGTAGGCGAGTTCGAGCGCGGCCCGCAGGGGTGCGGGCATGGAGGTGACGATGAAGTCGGCGCGGGCGGCCGCGTTGGCGCTGCGCACCTTCTGCTCGAGTTCCTCGCGGGAGCCGCGGCCCAGTTCGGCCTGGCGCAGGCGGGCCACGGCCTGTCCCTGGGTGATGCGGGCGACCCAGGAGCGCATGGAGCCCTGCTTGGGGTCGTAGGCGTCCGGGTTCTCCCAGATGTAGCCGAAGACCTCGCGGGTGACCCGCTCCGCGGCCGTCTCGTCGTTCAGGACCCGGTGGGCGAGGCTGTGCACCAGCGAGGCGAAGCGGTCGTACAGCTCTCCGAGCGCGGCGGCCTCGCCGCGGGCCAGGCGCTGTTGCATGCGGCGGTCCCAGCGCGGTGGTGCGTCCTTCGGCATCGTGCCCCCAGCCGGATTCCGGTTTCGCAGCCGTGTGTCGACCACTCGAATGTAGTGGGCATCCAGCGGTGTGCGCCCGTTTTGCCAGAACCTCGTCCCGGAAGTGCGCCCTGCGTGATACGGGCGTCGCACGGGGTGAACGCGGATGTCGGGCCGTGCGGATGGGTACACGCGTACGCGCCCCACCGCGCTCCTCGTGCGCTGGTTCGATGCGGCCACCTCCTTGCCCGCTTCGCTTAACGCGCAGGCCACGTAGGCCTTACGCTCCTGTCCTGTCTTGAACTGCACCCCACCGCACACGTGAAGGCGGAACGCCGAAAATGGACAGCGCAGAATACGAGCGCAAGATCGCCGCCCGCTTCGCCACCTTCGACCAGGACGGGTCCGGGTATATCGACCGGGAGGACTTCAGTACGGCGGCCAAGGCGGTCCTGGCCGAATTCGCCGTGGCTGCCAGGTCCGACAGGGGCCAGGCCGTCTTCGCCGGCGCCGAGGCCTTCTGGCAGGGCATGGCCGGCATCGCGGACGTGGACGGGGACCAGCGGGTGTCCCGCGAGGAGTTCATCACGGGCGCGGCCAAGCGGCTGCGGGACAACCCGCACCGGTTCGCGGAGATCGCCCGGCCCTTCCTGCGGGCGGTGATCGCGGCGGCCGACTCGGACGGCCTCGGCGCGACCCCGGCGGCGACGGCGCGCGTGCTGCGCGTGCTGGGCACCCCGGAGGAACTGGCCGGCCCGGTCGCGGCGGCCCTGGACGCGGACGGCGACGGCCGCATCACGGAGGACGAGATCCTGGCGGCCTTCGCCGGCTACTGCGGGGTGGCGGCGCCGGACGCCTAGCCGGACGCACGGGCCCGGGGGCTGAGCCCACCCGGGCCCCGGGCACCCCGGCCCGCCCCGTGCCGGCCCGCCGCGGGCGTCACCTGCGGCGGCCCTTGCCCCGGGCCGCCTTGGTCCTGCGCTCGCTCCCGGCCTTGGGGGCCACGACGGCCCTGAGCAGGGTCTCGTACTCCGAGGGGCGGGCCGCGAACTCCGTTTCGGCGGCGAGCCCGCTGGGGTCGGCCCCGTGGCCGCGCAGCAGGTCTGCCGAAGCCTGCGCGAAGGACAGCTCCGCGCCCTGGCGGCGGGCCGCCTCGGTGAGCACGCGCAGTGCTTGGGCCGTGGCAGGGGCCGGGCCGCGCTCGTGGCCGGATCCCGCGTCGGACAGCAGCGGCTCGAGCCGAGCGGCCAGGACGGCGCCGGTGCGGGCGGCCTCCAGGGCCTGCGGACCCGCCTCCAGCAGCACCCACAGGGAGACGAGCAGCCCGGTGCGGGCCGGCCCCGGGCCGAGGGCGTCGAGCCGGAACTCCGGGCCGATGTCGCGCCGTAGGGGGATCCAGGCGTCCCGAACCGCCGCCACGGCCGCCCGGTAGTCGGCGCCCGCCAGCACGGCGGCGTCCCGCAGCCCCTCCGCCCGCCGGATGACCTCGCGGTCGGCGGAGTCGAGCCGGGACCTGGACCACGGCGTGGTCCGGATCCGGGTCCGGGTCTGGGACCGTGCCCGCGCCTGGGCCTGGGCCAAGGGCCGGGCCAGGGACTCGGGCAGGGACCAGGCCGAGGCGAGGGACCCGGCCAGGGAGCGGGGCAGGGCCAGGCACCGCGCGGCACACCGGGCCAGGAGTCCGGGCCGGGCCGGGACCCGAGGCCGGGCCGGGACCCGGGCCGGGGGTGAGGGGTGGTGGCGGGGCCCGGGCCGGTGCGGGTTCCGGGACCGCGCGTGGATGGTGCCGGCGGTGGCGGCGACGGTCAGGAGCAGGCCGCCCAGGAGGAGCCCGTTGGAGAGGCCGGTGCCGCCGTCGGACTCGGTGAGCGAGTACAGGTCTCCCTCGCGCGGGCCTTCGGTGATCACCCACCCGGTGTCCCAGCCCTCGTCGTACCCCTCCCGGTAGTACGGAGCCTTCAGCATGCCGTCCCGCTTCGGGTCGCACCGGTACGGCCCCTCGCGCCACTTCTTGCTGCCGGGGTCGGTCCACCGGACCGTGCACGCGCCGGCCTCGTCCTCGTGGAGGACGATCAGGTCGGTCTGCCGGGTCTCGGGCGGTCCACCGGCCAGGTGCACCGCGAACGAGCAGCCGATCAGCACCAGACCGGTCAGCAGCGTCCACCGGATCCAAGGCGTACGTCTCATCGGGCTCTCCCCCACGTCGCCCGGCGCCGGCGTCGCGGCGCGAAGAGGCCAGACTGCGCCCTCGGTGCCGGGGCGGACAATGCCGGAACCGGGCAGTCGTGGAGGGCCGTTGCCGGGGACTTCCGGCAGTCTCGTGGCGACCCGGTCCGGCCCCGCCCGCCCCAGCCCCGCCCCGCCCGGCCCGGCCCACGGTCTCGGTCCGGCCCGCCGCTTCCGCTACGCGAAGCGTTCGCGGAGCTTGTACTTGAGGACCTTGCGCAGGGCGTCGTTGCGGGGCAGGGCCTCGACCAGTTCCAGTTGCTCCGGGAGCTTGTGCGGGGAGAGGCCCTGCGCGCGGAGGTGTGCGGTCACCTCGGGCAGGGTCAGGGGGGCCGCGCCCGGGGGCTGTTCGACGACGGCGCAGACGCGTTCGCCGCGCTCCGGGTCGGGCAGGCCGATGACGGCGACGTCGGCCACGCCGGGGAGTTCGTGGAGCAGGTCCTCGATCTCCTTCGCCGAGATGTTCTCGCCCTTGCGGATGATGACGTCCTTGCTGCGGCCCGTCAGCACCAGGTGGCCGTCCTCGGTGAGGTGGCCGAGGTCGCCGGTGATCAGGTAGCCGTCGGCGTCGAAGACCCCGGCGTTCTCCTCCCGTCCGAGGTATCCCCGGCAGACCGCCTCCCCGCGCAGGCGGACCTCCCCGTCGGTGTCCGGCGGGAGGAGGGTCCCCTCCGGGGTCGTGATGCGGATGGACATGCCTTCCGGCGGGCGGCCCTCCGTGGTGGCGAGGTTCTCGGGGGTGTCGTCCGGGGCGCCCATCGTGATCATGGGGACCTCGGTCATGCCGTAGCCGTGGGTGAGCTGGCAGCCCAGTTCGCGGACGACCGCGTGGTAGATCTCCGGGGGCTTCGGGGCGCCGCCGCCCGCGAGGAGGCGCAGGGTGGGGATGAGCTTGGCGGACGGGTCCTTGCGCTGTTCGGTGAGGAACATCGAGTAGAAGGCCGTGGAGCCGCCGGCGACCGTGACCCCGTGGCGCCGGTAGCCGTCCAGGGCGTCGGGCATCGCGAACTTCTCGAAGAGGACCGCGGGGAACCCGTAGAGCAGCAGCATCACCGTGTAGTCGGGTCCGGCGATGTGGGCGAACGGGAAGGCCATCGAGCCGACGTCGTCCGGTGACAGGTGCAGGGCGTGGGCCAGGCAGGAGCCGCCCGCGATGAGGGAGCGGTCCGTGTGCAGGACGCCCTTGGGGTCCGAGGTGGTGCCCGAGGTCCAGTAGATCCACCGGACGGATACGCCCTCCTCCGGGGGCGGGGGGAGCACCGCCGGGTCGCCCGTCGGGAGCGCGTCGTAGGCCTCGAAGATCCCGTGCGCGCCGAGGCGGTGCGCCATCGCCGTGTGGTCGAAGCCGCGCCAGACGCCGGGGACGGCGAAGAACTCCGCCTTCGACTCGCGCAGGGCGAAGCCGACCTCGCGGTCCCGGTAGAAGGGGATGACGGGGGTCTGTACGGCGCCGATGCGGGCGAGGGCGACCGAGAGCAGCACGGTCTCGATGCGGGTGGGGAGCTGCCAGGCGACCACGGTGCCGGGGCGCACGCCCATGCCGTACAGGCCGGCCGCGACCTGCTCGGAGCGGTCCCGCAGTTCGGCGAAGGTGAGCCGGCGGTCGGCCGCCGGGTCCTCCGCGGCCTCGATGAGGACGGGGGCGTCGGGGGTCAGGGCGGCCCGCCGGGCGATCAGGTCCCAGAGCGTGCGGGACCGGCTGAGTTCGACTGCGGTGCTGTTGTCCGTCATCCCGGACCCGCCTCCCGTTGGCCGCCACATGGACCTGACGGATAGTCAGATCAAGCGCAGAGCGTAGGGCGCGGACGCTTGTCGGTCCAGGGGTGGGGAGCTAGCTTGGTTCCAGATTTCTGACGCTCCATCAGATTCGGTATCGGGTGCGGCATCGGATTCGCCATCGGATTCGCCATCGGGTCCGGCATCAGCGAGGGGACATCATGGAACTGCCTCGGATCATCAGCGTCGACGACCACGTCATCGAACCGGCCCACCTCTTCGACGTGTGGCTGCCGGCCAGGTACCGCGACCGCGGCCCCAAGGCGCTCACCGCCGGCATCGGCGAACTCGCCTACACCGGCGGCAAGTACGTGATCACCATGGACCCCGACGGCCCGCCCACCGACTGGTGGATCTACGAGGACCTGAAGTTCCCGTACAAGCGCAACATCGCCGCCGTCGGCTTCGACCGGGACGAGATGACCCTGGAGGGGATCACCCGGGAGGAGATGCGGCGCGGCTGCTGGGACCCCAAGGCGCGCCTCCTCGACATGGACCTCAACCACGTCGAGGCCTCCCTGTGCTTCCCGACCTTCCCGCGCTTCTGCGGGCAGACCTTCGCCGAGGCCAAGGACAAGGAGGTCGCGCTCGCCTGCGTGCGCGCCTACAACGACTGGATGGTCGAGGAGTGGTGCGGGGACAGCGGCGGCCGGCTCATCCCGCTCTGCATCATCCCGCTCTGGGACATCGACCTGGCCGTCGCCGAGATCCGCCGCAACGCCGCGCGCGGGGTGCGGGCCGTGACCTTCTCCGAGATCCCCACCTACCTCGGGCTGCCGTCCATCCACTCCGGCTACTGGGACCCCTTCTTCGCCGTCTGCCAGGAGACCGGCACCGTCGTCAACATGCACATCGGGTCCAGCTCCCAGATGCCCGCTGCCTCCCCCGACGCCCCGCCCGCCGTGCAGGCCGCGCTCAGCTTCAACAACGCCATGGCCTCGATGATGGACTTCCTCTTCAGCGGGGTGCTCGTCAAGTTCCCGACGCTGAAACTGGCGTACAGCGAAGGGCAGATGGGCTGGATCCCGTACGCCCTGGAGCGCGCCGACGACGTGTGGCAGGAGCACCGGGCCTGGGGCGGGGTCAGGGACCTGATCCCCGAGCCGCCGTCCACGTACTACTACCGGCAGATGTTCTGCTGCTTCTTCCGCGACAAGCACGGCATCGCCTCGCTCGACGTCGTCGGCCGCGACAACGCCACCTTCGAGACCGACTACCCGCACGTGGACTCGACCTTCCCGCACACCAAGGAGGTCGCCCTCGACCACGTCAAGGGTCTCGATGAAGAAACCGTATACAAGCTCATGCGCGGAAATGCCATCCGCATGCTCGGACTTGACTTCGACAAGGACCGGCGGACGGGGCGGTAGGCGCAGTGGACCTCACCTACACCGAGGAGGAAGGCGAGTTCCGGTCCCGGCTGCGGGCCTGGCTCGCGCACGTGCTCCCGGACCTGCCGCCCAGGCCCTCGCCCGACGACTGGCCGGGCCGCCGGGCCTACGACGCGGGCTGGCAGCGCCGGCTGTACGACGCCGGGTACGCCGGACTGCACTGGCCGGTGGACGCCGGCGGCCGCGGGGCCACCCCCACCCAGCACCTGATCTACCTGGAGGAGACCGAGCGCGCCGGCGCCCCGTACGTCGGCGCGAACTTCGTCGGGCTGCTGCACGCAGGCCCGACCATCGCCGCCGAGGGCACCGCGGAGCAGCGCGCGCGCTGGCTGCCGCCCGTCCTGCGCGGCGACGAGGTGTGGTGCCAGGGGTTCAGCGAGCCGGACGCGGGCTCCGACCTGGCCTCGCTGCGCACCCGCGCGGTCCGCGACGGGGACGAGTACGTGATCACCGGCTCGAAGATATGGACCTCGCACGCGGAGGTCGCCGACTGGTGCGAGCTGCTGGTGCGCACGGACCCCATCAGCGCGGAGACCCCCAAGCACCGGGGGATCTCCTGGCTGGCCATGCCGATGGACGCGCCCGGGGTGACGATCCGGCCGCTGCGCACCCTGGCCGGGTCCACCGAGTTCGCGGAGATGTTCCTCGACGAGGTGCGGGTCCCGGTCGCCAACCGGGTCGGCGCGGAGAACGACGGCTGGCGGGTCACGATGGTGACCCTGTCCTTCGAGCGCGGCACCGCCTTCGTCGGCGAGGTCGTCGCCTGCCGGCGCACGCTCGGCGAGCTCGCGCGCACCGCGAAGGCCAACGGCCGCTGGGACGACCCGGTGCTGCGGCGCCGGCTGGGCCGGCTGTACGGGGAGTTCGGCGCCCTGTGGCGGCTCACCCAGTGGAACGTCAGCGAGTCGGCGCGCTCCGGCGGGGTCCCGGGCATCGGCGGCAGCGTCTTCAAGCTGGCGTACTCGCACGCGCGCCAGGAGCTCTACGACACGGCCGCCGAGGTGCTGGGGGCCGGGGCCCTCTCGCTGGAGGAGGAGTGGACCCTGGACCGGCTCTCCTCGCTCTCGTACACGATCGCGGCGGGCACCTCGCAGATCCAGCAGAACATCGTGGCCGAGCGGATCCTCGGCCTTCCGAAGGGCAGGTGAGCGTTCCGTGGACTTCCAGCCGACGCAGGACCAGCGGGACCTGCGGGCGGGCGTACGGGACCTCCTGGCGGGCCGCTACGACCGCGAGGCCCTGCGCGCCTCGGTCGACGGGGCGGCCGCCACGGGCCGGTCCGTCGACCGGGCCCTGTGGCGGGAGCTCGGCGGGGCCGGGTTCTTCGCGCTGCGGCTCCCGGAGGACGAGGGCGGGGTCGGGCTCGGGCTCCCGGAGGCCGTCCTGGTCTTCGAGGAGGCCGGGCGGGCCCTGCTGCCCGGCCCGCTGGTCGCCACCCACCTGGCCGCCGGGCTGGTCGCGGGGGCCGCGGAGGGCGAGGCGGTGGTGACGGCCTTCGACCTGGAGGGCCCGCTCGTGGCCCACCTCGGCGAGGCCGACGCGGTGCTCGGCGCGGACGGGGAACCGGTGGAGGTCTACGCCGGCGAGCCGGTGCGCTCCGCGGACCCGCTGACCCCGCTGGCGCGGGTGTCCGTACCGGCGCGCCCGGTGACGGCGGGCAGGTACCGGGACGAGGGGGCGCTGCTGACGGCGGCCCTGCAGCTCGGCAGCGCGCTGCGCACGGTGGAGCTGGCGGTGCGCCACGCGAAGGAGCGCGAGCAGTTCGGGCAGCCGATCGGGGCGTTCCAGGCGGTCAAGCACCTGTGCGCGCAGATGCTGGTGCGGGCGGAGGTGGCCCGTACGGCGGTCTACGCGGCCGCCGTGACGGCCGATCCGGCGGAGGTGGCCGGGGCGAAGCTGCTGGCCGACGAGGCGGCCGTGCGCAATGCCCGGGACTGTCTCCAGGTGCACGGCGGGATGGGCTTCACCTGGGAGGCGGACGTGCACCTGCACCTGAAGCGGGCCTGGGTGCGGGCGGAGCAGTGGCGGACGGCTGCGCAGGCGGAGGAGGCGCTGGCGGCGGAGCTGCTGGCGGCGGCGGAGTAGGGCGGGGCCCTGCGCTCGCTCACTGCTTGCTTGCTTGCTCGCTGTGACGGAGGGGTACGGGAGGGACGGCGCGGGACGCATGTCCGATTACAGAGAGTTGATATCGGTTTGTGTCCTTCGCCCGACTCATTGCGGCCCGGAGGCGGGGGGCCGCTCCGGTACGCTCCCGGGAATGCGAGCGGTTGAGCGGCGCGAGCGCCGCACAGTATGCACCACGCCTACTCCTTCGCGCTGGAATATGCCCGAAGCGCTTGTCGCGGTGACTGTAGGTCAACCATGCTGCTCCGGAACGGGGTCACACTCGGTGACCCCGTCCTGTCGCGAGGCGAAGTGTCCGCCGGTTCGGATGGTGTGAGCGGTGCAGGTGCTTCAGGTTCAGCTGGAGGTAGGACCGGACCCCGCCGAGGTCGGCCGGGCCCGCCGATGGGCCCGCTCCCGGCTCGCGGGCTGCGGCATAGGGGATGACGAACCGCTCGCCGAGACGCTGATCCTGCTGATCTCCGAGCTGGTCACCAATGCCGTCGTGCACACCGGCTGTCCGGCCGTGCTGCGCATGCTCTTCGGGGAGCCGGGGGTGCGGGTGGAGGTCGCGGACGCGAGCGACCGGGCGCCGTCCCCGCGGCAGGCCTCGGGGGAGGACACGGGGGGTCGCGGGCTGGAGCTCGTGGACGGGCTGGCGGACCGCTGGGGCTGGCAGCGCGAGGGCGCCGGCAAGCGGATCTGGTGCGAGATCGACCGCGAGGAGAAGACCGCGGAGGGGCTCGTGGAGGGGCCCGTGGCGGGGCCCGTGGACCAGGCCGCCGGGGAGTCCCCGGAGGGGCCGGAAATCCGGGGCGCGATCCGGGAACCGCGCGTGTACCTCTAACGAGGTGTTGACGGTTCGTCAACTGGTGATCACTCTTGTGTTGAACGATTCGTCGCGAGGGGACGCCAAGGGTCAGTCCTGCCTTGACGAGTGCGGGTCGTGGGGTGGCGGCCGCCGTGCCGCGCTCGGGGCGTGCATGCGCGCCGCCGCCACCCGCAGAACCCTTCCCCTGCCCTCCCGGTGTGTTCGTACCGCCGTGCAATGCGATCGCACCCCCGGGTCGTCTTGAGGGTGAGGGGGTGTTGCCGGGTGGAGCCATCCGAAGAATCGTTTGCGGAGTTCGTCGCGGCGCAAGGACTCCCGTTGCTCCGCACCGCGCGGCTGCTGACGGGCGACTGGCATCTGGGACAGGACCTGCTGCAGGTGACCCTGGCCAAGGTCTACGACCGCTGGGCCCGCGCGGGCCGGTACGACGCGCCGGCCGGCTACGCGCACAAGGTCATGGTCACCACGTACTGCACCTGGCGCCGAAGGCGCTGGCACCACGAGCTTCCCCATGCCGCCCCGCCCGATCCGGCGGGCGGCTCCGTCGAGCCCGCGGCGGAGGCGGTCGCCGCCGCGGACCTGCTCGAACGCGCCCTGCTCGGCCTGCCGCGGCGCCAGCGGGCCGTCCTGGTGCTGCGCTACTACCAGGACCTGACCGTCGAGCAGACGGCGGAGATCCTGGGCTGCCCGAACGGCACGGTCACCAGCCTCGCCGCGCGGGCACTGACCCGCCTGCGGTCGCAGCCGGACCTCTGGCCGGGCGACGGTCCGAGTCGGAGCCCGAGCCCGAGCCCGAGTAGGCGTCCGACCACGAGTCCGATCACGAGCCCGACCACGACCACGACCACGACCACGACCGCGAGTGAGGCGGATGCGCGATGAACGGGTTCCCCGAAGAAGAGCTGCGCAGTGCCCTGCACGCGCTGGCGGACCGGCCGGCGGTGCCGGTCGCGGTGCCCTCGCCGCAGGCCGCCGTCCGGGAGGCGGCCCGGATCCGCAGGCGGCGGCGGGCCGCCGGGGCCGGGCTGGTGGTGGCCGTGGCCGGGCTGGCCCTCCTCGTCCCGCAGTGGGCGCCGGGCGGCGGGTCCCGGATGCCGGCCCCGCCGGCCGCGACCGCGGGTCCGCCGAGCGAGCAGCCGGCCGCGACGGAGCCGGCGGTTCGGACGGATCCCGCGCTCGGGGTCCCGTACGCCCACGACCTGTACGTGCACTGCGGGATCCGGTACACGAAGTTCGGCGGCCGCTGGTGGCGCGCCGATCCGGAGGTGCCGGAGGAGGCGCTGGACGGGGCCGTCCGGCAGGACCCGTACACGGCGGGCACGATGGTGCTCGTGTCGGCGGGCGAGGCCCGCTTCGTCCGCTACGCCCCGGACCTCACGATCACCTTCCGTCCCATGGAGGCCGAACCAGTGCCCTGTGCATGAGAGTTGGCGGGCGTGGAACCATGAGGTGTTCATGACGTGTCTCTGTGCGGGGCGCGTCGCCCCGCCCGGAAGTCCGGGTCCAACCTCACCGCAGGAGGAGCGCATGGCCAACCCGTACGAGGTGACACCTCCGCCCGCTCCCAGGCGCCGCGGGGGCAAGCTCCCCGGCCTCCTCGTTCTCGTACTGCTCATCGCAGCCGTCTACGGAGCCTCCCAGTGGCTCGGCAAGGACGGCGACGGGAACGACGCCAAGCCCTCGGCCTCCGCCGCACCCTCCGCTTCGTCCTCCGCGGCGACGTCAAAGGATCCGGGGAACCCGGAGTCCTCCTCCGACACGTCGAGCACGTGGGCGGTGGGCGACTGCGGCGGCCCCGACCCGAAGAACCCGCCGGACGGCTACCGCCCGCAGAAGTGCTCCGCGTCCGGCGCCACCTTCAAGGCGATCGACATCAAGGACGCCAGCATCCTGCCGGGTGCGATCCAGTGCCCCGCCGGCACCGACCTGATGATCCAGGTGAGCATCTCCTACGGCTCCGCGAAGTCGGGCGGCATCCCCACCAACACCGTCTGCGGCCGCAACCTGACCGGCGACCACCCCGGCGACGCCGGCGCCGGCGGCGGCCAGCTGGTGCCGGGCGACTGCGTGACGGACCAGGCGCAGGAAGTCCCGTGCGGCTCGGGCGCGTACAAGGTCCTCGGCCTGGTCAAGACGAAGGCCGAGTGCCCGTCCGGCACCACCGAGCCGATGCAGCTCACCATGGCGGTGGGCCGCCCGTACGACGTGATCTGCGCGAAGGGCTGAGCGCGGCCGTAGGCCGTGCACGAGCCGCTGCCGATGGGCACCGTGCCCGGCCCGACCCGGACGTACGCGGTTGCCCGCCGTGCACGGGGGCCGGGTGCTTCCCGCTTCGGTGCCGGAGGGCTGGACGGGGCGGTCAGAGGATGGCGATCGGGGCGACCGGGGTGCCGACCGCGCCGACGAAGGGTTCCGGCATGGCCGAGAGGAGGAACGTGTAGCGGGATTCTTCCGCACAGGCTGTGGACAGTGCTTCGAGGTTCCAGTTCTGGCCCTGGTGCATGCCCATCTCGACCAGGTCGAGCGCGTGCACCGGGAGCCATAGGTTCTCGATCTCCGGCGGGAAGATCTCGAAGGTCAGGGTGTCGTTCGCGACGGCGGCCACGTCCCGGGCGTGGAACCACTCGGGGGTGCGGACGGACAGGCCGGGGGAGGGGTAGCCGTAGCCGTGCTTGTCGCCGGCCAGGTAGACCTGCACCTGGCCGGTGCGGACCAGGACGATGTCGCCCGCGCGGACGGTGACCCCGGCGAACTCCTCCGCCTGGTCCAGGTCCTCCGGGGTGACCGGGTGGCCGCCGGGGAGGCGGTCCAGGCCCTTGGCGCGGGCCACGTCCAGCAGGACCCCGCGCGAGACGATGTGCCCGGCCTTGTCGATGCCGCTGAACTCGGCGCGGCCGTGCGCCGTGATGGTGCCGGCCGGGCGGCCGTTGTAGATCTTCCCCGAGTGCGAGACGTGCGTGAGCGCGTCCCAGTGGGTGCCGGCCTGGAGTCCGAAGGTCACCGCGTCGTCGCTGCACGCCACCGTGCCCGGTCCGAAGAGCTCCTGGTTGATCTGCACCATCGTGTGCAGCGGGTTGATCCGGCCCGGGATCATGCCGGACTGCACCCCGTCCTCCTTGAGGGGGAGGGCCAGCGGGATGCGGCGCCCGGTGCGGATCTCGGCCGCGGCCGCGCGGACCACCTCGTCGGTGATCAGGTTGAGGGTGCCGATCTCGTCCTCGGCGCCCCACCGGCCCCAGTTGTTGACGCGCTTGGCGATGTCGTGGAACTCGGCGGGCATGGCCATGGATCTCATCAGCTCCTCGGAGTGGAAATGAGCGGCGGAAGTGAACTGGGGCTTGTGCTGGCGCATCTGACTGCCCATAGAATCTAACGGACCGTCAGAAAACGCGGGAAGGGGCCGGACGTGGGGAACTTCTTGGCAGGCAAAGTCGTCGCCGTCACAGGCGCCGGCCGGGGCATCGGGCGGGCCGTGGCACTCGCCGCGGCCGCCGAGGGCGCCAGGGTCGTCGTCAACGACTACGGCGTGGGCATGGAGGGCAACGAGCCCACCAGCGAGATCGCCGAAGCGGTGGTGAAGGAGATCGTCGCCGCCGGCGGGGAGGCCGTCGCCGTCGCGGACGACATCTCGACGATGGCGGGGGGCCAGCGCATCGTCGACACCGCGCTCGCCCAGTACGGACGCATCGACGGAGTCGTGTGCGTCGCCGGCATCCTGCGCGAGCGGATGCTGTTCAACATGTCCGAGGAGGAGTGGGACCCGGTGGTCGCCACCCACCTCAAGGGCACCTTCACAGTGTTCCGGGCGGCCTCCGCCGTCATGCGCCGCCAGGGCACCGGCACGCTGATCGGCTTCACCAGCGGCAACCACCAGGGCTCGGTGGCCCAGGCCAACTACAGCGCCGCCAAGGGCGGGATCATCTCCCTCGTCCGGTCGGCGGCCCTGGGACTGGCCAAGTACGGAGTGACCTCCAACGCCGTGGCGCCCGTCGCGCGCACCCGGATGTCGGCCAACGTGCCGATGGAACTCAAGGAGATCGGCGAGCCCGAGGACGTGGCGGCGCTGGTGACCTACCTGCTCTCCGACAAGGCCGTGGCCGTCGGCGGCGAGAAGATCACCGGGCAGGTCTACACGATCGCCGGCCCGAAGATCGCAGTCTGGGCCCAGCCCCGCGAACTGCGCGCCGGCTACGCCGAGGGGTCCTGGACCCCCGAGAAGATCGCCGACTTCCTGCCCGGGACCGTCGGCACGGACCCGATGCCGATGCTCGCCCAGCTCGAGGCCATGGCCAAGGCGGCCGCCGCCAAGGACCGCCCCAACGCGTAGCCCCCGGCCGGTTGTTCACGGTGGAGGGATGCGTACGCGTGCCACGGCGCGAGAGCCCGGCCGCAGCGGCCGGACAGGACCCGAGGGACCCGAGGGGGCACCGACCATGGACTTCGCCTTCGACGAGGAGGACGAGGCGCTGCGCGGCCAGGCCCGGGAGTGGCTGGCGCGGCACCTCACGGGACCGTACGAGGAGGCCGTCGGCCTCGGTGGCCCCGGCAGCGAGCACGAGGGGGTCGAGGTCCGGCGCTCCTGGGAGCGCGAGCTGGGACGCGCCGGCTGGATCGGCCAGGGCTGGGAGACGGCGGAGGGCGACGGGTACGGCAACCGGCGGCTCTCCCTCACCGGGCAGGTGGTGTGGGCCGAGGAGTACGCGGCTGCGCGCGCCCCGGCCCGGGTCGGCCACATCGGCGAGAACCTCCTCGCGCCGACCCTGATCGCCTACGGCTCCCCCGAGCAGCGGGCCCGCTTCCTGCCCGGCATCGCCCGCGGCGAGGAGCTGTGGTGCCAGGGGTACTCCGAACCGGGCGCCGGCTCCGACCTCGCGGGAATCCGTACGACCGCGGTACGGGACCCGGCCGACGGCCTGCTCCGGGTCACCGGGCAGAAGATCTGGACCTCGCTCGCCCAGGACGCCGACTGGTGCTTCGTCCTGGCGCGCACCGAAGCCGGGTCCCGGCGGCACCGCGGGCTGTCCTTCCTCCTGGTCCGCATGGATCAGCCGGGCCGGGTCGAGGTCCGGCCGATCCGGCAGCTGTCGGGCACCTCCGAGTTCAACGAGGTGTTCTTCGACGGGGCCGTCGCCGCCGAGGTGGTGGGCGGGGAGGGCAACGGCTGGTCCGTGGCCATGGGACTGCTCGCGCTGGAGCGCGGGGTCTCCACGCTCGTCCAGCAGATCGGCTTCGCGGCCGAACTGGAACGGGTGGTCCGGGCGTACGTGGCCGCCGGTGCGGGCGACCAGGTCCTGCGCGAACGCCTCGTACGGCAGTGGGCCGAGCTGCGCACGATGCGGTGGAACGCGCTGCGGACGCTGGGGACCACGGGCGGTGCGGGCGGGGATCCCGGTGCGCCCAGCGTGGCCAAGCTGCTGTGGGGAGGCTGGCACCGGCGGCTCGGGGAGCTGGCGGTGGAGGTCCGGGGGGCGGTGGCCACGGCCGGGCCGGGCTACTGGTCGCGGGGAACCCCGTACGAACTCGGACTCGACGAGGAGCAGCGGCTGTTCCTGTTCACCCGCGCCGACACCATCTACGGCGGCTCGGACGAGATCCAGCGCAACATCATCGCCGAGCGCGTGCTCGGCCTGCCTAAGGAGTCCAGGTGAGAGGCGTCGTATTCGACGGCAAGCAGGCCCAGGTGGTCGACGATCTGGAGATCCGGGACCCGGGGCCGGGGGAGGTGCTGGTCGCGATAGCGGCGGCCGGGCTGTGCCACAGCGATCTGTCGGTGATCGACGGGACGATCCCGTTCCCGCCGCCGGTGGTGCTCGGGCACGAGGGCGCGGGCGTGGTGGAGGCGGTCGGCTCCGGGGTCACCCACGTGGCGCCCGGCGACCACGTCTCGCTGTCCACGCTCGCCAACTGCGGTGCGTGCGCGGACTGCGACCGCGGCCGGCCCACGATGTGCCGCAAGGCGATCGGGATGCCGGGGCAGCCGTTCTCGCGGGGCGGCAAGCCGCTCTTCCAGTTCGCCTCCAACTCGGCCTTCGCGGAGCGGACGATCGTCAAGGCCGTGCAGGCGGTGAAGATCCCCGAGGACATCCCGCTGACCTCGGCGGCCCTGATCGGCTGCGGGGTCCTGACGGGCGTGGGCGCCGTGCTGAACCGGGCGAAGGTGGACCGCGGCGAGACGGTGGTCGTCATCGGCACCGGCGGCATCGGCCTCAACGTGCTCCAGGGCGCGCGGATCGCGGGCGCCACCACCATCGTGGCGATCGACGCGAACCCGGCGAAGGAGGCGGTGGCCCGGCAGTTCGGCGCCACGCACTTCATCGACGCCTCGGCGGTCGCGGACTCCTCGGCGGCCGTGAAGGAGATCCTGCCCACGGGGGCGGACCACGCCTTCGAGTGCGTGGGCAACGTCAAGCTGATCCGGCAGGCGATCGACCTCCTGGACCGGCACGGGCAGGCGGTCCTGCTGGGCGTGCCCGGCTTCAAGGAGGAGGCCGCGTTCCAGGTCTCGTCCATGTACCTGGACAAGACGATCATGGGCTGCCGGTACGGGTCCTCGCGCCCGCAGCGGGACATCGCGCTCTACGCGGAGCTCTACCGGCAGGGCAGGCTGCTGCTGGACGAACTCGTCACGGAGGTCTACCCGGTCGAGGACTTCGCCAAGGCGGTCGACGACGCCCACCACGGGCGGGTGGCCCGGGGGGTCCTCACCTTCTGACCCGGCTCCTCGCACGGTTCCGCGGCCGGCCCTCCTCGCGGAGCGGGGCCGGCCGCGGCTTTGTCTCAGCGCCGCTTGACGACCCAGACGAGGGCCAGCACCGGGGTCGGGCTCGCGAGGAAGGCGGGCAGCCGGTTGTAGCCGTGGACCTGGAATTCCAGGGCGACCGGCAGCAGCAGGACGAGGCCGCACAGCAGGATCGCGAGGGCCGGGAGATGGGTGCCGGGGCGGAAGCGGCGCAGGCGGCGCAGGTGGCGGTGGTCCATGCACGCCTTGGCGATCCCGCAGGCGATGGCGGCGAGCGGTGCGGCGATGCAGAGGCCGAGGAGGGTGACGATGAACCGGGCGCGGCCCATGTCGGCGTGCTCGGCCACGCCTTCCTCGGGGTGGGCCGGAGCGAAATAGGCCTTCACCCGCATCCCGGGCTCGGGGGAGCGGGTGGTCTCGTACCGCTTCAGGAGGACCTCCCGGTCCCCGCTGTCGAAGGGGACGCGGACGACGAGGTCGGTGTCGTACCAGCCGTCGCTGTCCTCGGAGGGCGGTGTCCGCACCGGCTCGCCGGCCAGCCGGACGATCTCTGCCGTGCGGCCGCCGTACCCGGCCCGCTCCAGGCGTTCGATCCTCTTGCCGTCCTCGCTGGAGCCGGTGCACAGCACCATGAGGGCGCCCGCCACCGCCAGCGGTATGCCGATGGCGAAGACCCAGGGCAGGACGTGGTCCCCCGTGCGGTAGCCGACCGGCGCCGGCGGCCTGTCCAGCGGGCCGACGCGGACCCGGTACGAGGCCAGGACCCAGCAGCAGGCGAAGACCGCGGAGGCGGCGGCGAGGGCCAGCTCGGCGGTCAGGGGCGGGTACGGGGACACGGGGGTCAGTGCGCAGACGATCGCGGCGGCCGCACTGGCCACCATCAGCCAGCCCGTGATGCCGGTCCACGTGCTGCGTCCCGGCTCGTAGTGCATGTGTCCCATGGCCCCCGCCCGTTCGAGATCCGCAGGATAGCGGCGGGGCGGGTGGGTGGGCGGGCCCGGACCGTGGAGCGTCAGTCGGTGAAGCGGCCGAAGCGGCCCTTGTGGAAGAGCAGGGGATCACCCTCGCCGGCCGCGCCCATGGCCTCGACCTTGCCGACGACGATGAGGTGGTCGCCGCCGGTGTGCACGGCGTGGATCCGGCAGTCGATCCACGCGGGCACCGCGTCGAGCTGCGGCGAGCCCGTGGCGGGGGCCGGGGTGTGGGCGACACCGGCGAACTTGTCGGCGCCGCTGACGGCGAAGGCCCGGCACAGATCGCCCTGTTCGGCGCCGAGGATGTTCACGCAGAACACCCCGGAGCGGGCGATGCGGGGCCAGGTGGTCGACGTACGGGCCACCATGAAGGTGACCAGCGGCGGGTCGAGGGAGAGCGAGGCGAAGGACTGGCAGGCGAAGCCGGCCGGACCCTCCTCGCCCTCGCCGGGCGGGGAGGTGATGATCGTGACCCCGCTGGCGAAGTTCCCCAGTACGGCACGGAATTCGGCGGGGCTGACGGGCGCGCGCTCGTGTTCGCCGACGGCCCGCAGATCGGGGCGGGGCAGTGCTTCGACGGGCTCGGCCCCGGGCTCCGCGGCGGCGGAGGGGAGGGAACCGACTGATCTGAGGTATCGGACGACGGTGGCCGCCATCCCTGCGTGTCCCATCACATCTCCGATTGAAGCTGACGGTTCGTCAGATGGGAAGGGAAGTGTAGGCTCCAGCGTGGATTGAACGTGTTCAATTAATGATCCGGGGGGATCGCCATGGGGACCGGCACGTGGACCGGCACGGGGAACGGCACGGGGAACGGCGTGGGGACCGGCGTGGGGACCGGTACGCGCAGCGGCGTGGCGACCGGCACGTGGAACGGCGTGGTCGTGGCGCAGCCGAAGGGCCGTGCAGGGAGCGCCCTGGCGCCGGGCGCGGAGACCGTCGCCGCGGGGCAGTTCCTGGCCGCCGGGGTGTTCTGGCAGATGGCCACCACCGCGGCGGTGATGGACGACCCCTACGGCCGGGGCTACGGCGGCGGCATCGCCGCGCTCCTCCTGCTGTTCTTCCTCTGCGTGATCCTGCCCCTGCTCGCCTTCGCGCTGGGCTGGCTGCACAGCGTGCTCGTCACCGTCCCCGTGATGCGGCTCTCGAACGCGGCCGGCGTGCGCACCCGGATTCCCGCGCCCTGGTGGTCCCTGCCGGTCCTCGCCGCGCTCAGCGCCTCGTACGCCGCCCCGGTGGCCCTGCTGACCGGCTCCCCGTACGCCGCCACGTGCGGCCTGCTCGCGGCTGCCGGGGTGCTCCCGGTGGCGGTGGCCGTGTCCGCGCGGATGCGGCAGTGGACGAAGTCCTCGGTAAGGCGGTGGGTGCTCGCGGTGGCCGCGGTGGCGGCCGTGGGAGCCTTCATCGGCGGTTCGGCCTGGCCGTCGAGGTCGGGGCCGTACCGGCCGCCGGTCCTGTCGCAGGGCGACTACGCCGGCGTGTGGACCGGCGACGGAATCCGCCTGGAACTGGACGCGCAGGGCACGGCGACGGCGGAGCAGCTGCCGGTGGAAAACGGGTTCGAGCCGGTCGGCCGCTGCTCGGGGCCCGGCACGTGGAAGTCCCGGGAGGCGGACGAGGGCTCCTACCGGGCGGGCGTGGTCCTCGCCGTCGCGGAGTGCGGTGCGGGCGCCTCGCTGACGTGGGAGGTCGCGGGTACGGCGGCGGAGCCCGAGCTGTTCGTGCTGATCGGGGACCCCGACGCCGGGGACGTGCGGGTGCTGCGGAAGCGGGCGCGGTAGCCGGGTCGTCGGATCACCACCGGTCTTCGGTGCCGTACTCCCTCCCGCCATGGCCGTCGGGCCGTGTATCCCACGGATACGGACACGGGCGCGGCCGTACGGGTGGTTCCACCGCCATGCGGTGTTCCCTGGAGGGCGGGTTCCGTACGGGCTCGGCATCGTGGCGGGGGCCGGGGGGAGCACCCGCCGGCCCGGCAGGTGTGCAGCGCACGCACGCCGGCACGCCGGCACGCACGCCACGTACGCCCGTACGCCCGTACGCACAGGAGGACCCTCATGCTCGGCACCGCATTCCGCAAGGGATCGCCCAACTGGCTCGACCTCGGGAGCCCCGACACCGACGGGGCCATCTCGTTCTACACCGGAGTCTTCGGGTGGGAGTTCCTCTCCCTCGGCCCGGAGGCGGGCGGGTACGGCTTCTTCCAGATCGACGGCAAGACCGTCGCCGCCCTCGGGCCGCTCACCGAGGAGGGCGCCACCCCGGCCTGGATGATGCACTTCGACACCCCCGACATCCAGGAGACGGCGGCGGCCGTCACGGCGGGCGGCGGAGTGGTCCGCATGGAGCCCGGGGACGTCATGGGGGAGGGGTGGCTGGCCCAGTTCACCGACCCGCAGGGCGCCGAGTTCGCCTGCTGGCAGCCCGGGAAGACCGCCGGGCTGGGGCGGGCCTCCGAGGTGAACACCCTGGTCTGGGCGGAACTGCACGTACCCGACCCGGTCGAGGCGATCGAGTTCTACGCCGGCCTCTTCGGGTGGCGCTCCGCCGAGATGGAGGCCCCCGGGATGACCTACCGGGTACTGAGCATCGCCGACGGGGACCAGGAGGACGGCTCCTTCGGCGGGGTCGCACCCCAGGGCGACGGCTCGGGCGACGAACGCCCGCGCTGGGTGCCGTACTTCAACGTCGCCGACGTCGACGCGACCGTCGCCGCGATCCGGGGCGGCGGGGGCTCGGTGCTGATGCCCGCCGCGGATGTTCCGGACGTCGGGCGGATGGCGTGGACGGCGGATCCGACGGGAGCGGTGTTCGCTCTGCTCACGCCGGACCCTCGGATGTAGGTCTCTTCAGCGCCCTACGTACTTCGCGGTGCGGCGCTCCACGAAGGCGGCGACGCCCTCGTTCGCGTCGGCCGTGCTCATGTTGAGCTCCTGGGCGGTGGCCTCGGCCGCGAGCGCGGTCGCGCGGTCGCTGTCCAGGGAGGCGTTGACCAGTTGCTTCGTGAGCGCGAGGGCGCGGGTGGGGCCCTGCGCGAGGCGCTCCGCCCACTCCCGGGCGGTGTCCTGCAGCGCCTCGGCGGGGACCACCCTGTTCACCAGCCCGAGCCGCTCGGCCTCGGCCGCGGGGACGGCGTCGCCGAAGAACATCAGCTCCTTCGCCTTCTGCGGTCCGAGGAGGCGGGGCAGGAGGTACGCGCCCGCGCCGTCGGGGACCAAGCCGCGGCGGGCGAACACCTCGATGAACCGGGCCGGTTCGGCGGCGATGACCAGGTCGCAGGCGAGCGCGAGGTGGGCGCCGATGCCGGCCGCGGTGCCGTTCACGGCGGCGATGACCGGCTTCTCGCAGTCCAGCACCGCAGTGATCAGGCGTTGGGCGCCGAGGCGGATCATGCGGGCTATGTCTCCGACGACCCGCTCGGTGGGGGCGGCGGCTGCTCCGCGGAGGTCGGCGCCTGCGCAGAAGCCCTTGCCGGTGGCGGTGATCACGACGGCCCGCACGTCGGGGTCGGCGGAGGCGTCTGCGAGCAGGGTGATGATGCGTTCGCGTTGGTCCCAGGTGACGGCGTTCATGGCCTCCGGGCGGTTGAGGGTGATCCAGGAGACGCCGCTCTCGAAGCGGTGGAGGACTTCGTCCTCCGGGGTGCCGGTCATGGTGGAACTCCTTGTCGGTGGATACGTGCGGCGCCGTTGCCGGGGACTCTGTCCCCGGGCCCCTGCGCCTCAAGCGCCGGCGGGGCTGGGTTGTGCCGGGGCTCGCTTGCTGCGGGGGTGGGGCGGTGCCGGGGTCGGGGTGGGGTGTTGGCCTGGACTGCATGATTTAGGCGCCCTGCCCCCAACATTCGACAGTTGTGGCTTCCCCACGCGCCACAAATCACGCTCTACGTCCAGGCCAACACCCCACCCCGCCCCCGTCCCCGCCCCTGCCGCAGCCGCCGACCCGGGGTCTTTCAGCCGTCCGGCGTTTGAGGACCGGGGTCTGGGGCGGAGCCCCGGGGGTCCGGGCGCAGCCCGGGGCCCCCTTCAGCCCGTCCGGCGTTTGAGGACCGGGTCCGGGCTGGCCCGGGGAACGGTGGAAGGGTGGGTCGGGGACTTCGCCCCGCAGGGGCCGACCGCGCAGCGGGGGCTCAGTGGCAGATGGCCAGGGCGTCCAGGGCGACCGCGCCCTGGCCGCGGGGCAGCACCATCAGCGGGTTGATGTCCAGCTCCGACAGCTCGTCGCCGAGTTCCATCGCCATCCGCTGGACCCGGAGGATGACCTCCACCAGCGCGTCGACATCGGCCGGCGGCGCCCCCCGCACGCCCTCCAGAAGCGCGTGCCCGCGGAGCTCCCCGAGCATGGCTCGGGCCTGGTCCTCCCCGAAGGGGGGTACCCGGACGGCCGCGTCGTGCAGGACCTCCACCAGGACCCCGCCGAGTCCGACGGTGACCGTCGGGCCGAAGAGGTCGTCCTGGGTTACGCCGACGACCATCTCGACGCCGCGCTCCACCATCTGGCAGACGAGGATCCCGTCCAGCGGGACGTTCTCGTAGCGGGCGATGTCGGTCAGTTCGCGGTAGGCGTCGCGGATCTGGCTCGCCGAGGTCAGGCCGATCTTGACCAGGCCGAGTTCCGTTTTGTGTGCGAGCTGCGGCCCCGAGGCTTTCATGACGACCGGGTAGCCGACCAGTCCGGCCGCCCGTACGGCTGCTGCGGCGCTGGTCACGAGTTGTTCGCGGGGCACGCGTATCCCGTAGGCGCGCAGGAGCTGCTTCGCGGCGTGCTCGCTGAGCTGCTGGCCCGGGCGCATGAGGGCCTGGGCCTTGCGGAAGGAGGGGGAGGTGGTGCGGGGGGCGTCCTCGAAGGGGGAGCGGTAGGCGGCGGTGAAGCGGTGGTGGCCCAGGTAGGCGCGGACGGCGGTGATGCAGTTGCCGAAGGTGCGGAAGGTCGCGACCCGGGAGGAGCCGAGGAGTGTGGTGCGGTAGGCCTCCTCCGTGCCGACCGGGGAGCCCCAGATCACGCAGATCAGTTTGTCGGTCTGCTCGGCCGCGTCCACCAGGTCCTGTGCGAGCTTGTCGCTCATCGGGGGGAAGGGGCCCGTGATCGGACAGATCAGGACGCCTACGGAGGGGTCCGCGAGGATCGCGTCGATGATTTTGCGGCCGCGCCAGTCGCCGACCGGGTGGCCGCCGTTGTCGACGGGGTTGGAGACGCCCAGGTACTGCGGGATCCACTGGTGCAGCTCGTCCTGTTTGGCCTGGGAGAGGGTGGGGATGCTGAGGCCCGCCTCGGTGGCCAGGTCGGAGAAGTGGGCGCCGGTGCCGCCGGAGATGGAGTAGACGACGACTCCGTCGGCGAGGGGCTTGCGGGCGCGGGCGAGGAGGGCCGCGGTGTCCTGGAGTTCGTCCAGGCCGTCGACGCGGATGACGCCGAACTGGCGCATGGCGGCGTCGACGACGGTGTCCGCGCCGGTCAGTTTGCCGGTGTGGGAGGCGGCCATGCGGGCGCCGGTCTCGGTGCGGCCGACCTTGACGGCGACGACGGGGACGCCGTTGCGGGCGGCCCGGTCGGCGGCGAGGAGGAACTGCCGGCCGTCCTTGAGGCCTTCGACGTAGCAGGCGATGGCCCCGACCTCGGGCTGCTCGGCGAAGTAGGAGATGAAGTCGGAGGTTTCGAGGTCGGCCTCGTTGCCGGTGGGCGCCCAGTGGGAGAGGCGGATGCCCAGCTCCTGGAGGGTGTAGACCGGCCGGCCCTGGTGGCCGGACTGGGTGATGAGCGCGATGGCCGGGCCGTCGAGGTCGTCGCGGAACTTCTCGAAGGCGTTGAGGTTCGTGTTGGGTCCGAGCAGGCGCAGCCCCGAGCGCTGTACGGCGGCGCCCAGGCGGGCCTGTGCGGCGGCGCCCTCGTCGCCGGTCTCGGCGAAGCCGGAGGCGAAGGCGACCGCGAACTTCACCTTGGCTTCGGCCAGTTGCTCCACGATGGGGAGGGGGTCGGCGACGAGGAGGACGGCGAGGTCCACCTGTTCGGGCAGGTCGGCCACGGAGGCGTGGCAGGGCAGCCCGAAGACCGTCGTCCGGGTGGGGTGGACGGGGTGCAGCCGGGCTCCCACGCGTTCCGCCCAGGCGATGAGCTGGCGGGTGATGCCGGTGTTGGGTCTGCCGTCGGTGTCCGAGGCGCCGATGACCGCCACGGACTCGGGCCGGAAGAACCGGTCCAGGTCGGGAGCGTCGGCGTGCAGGGGCCGACCGCTGACGTCCAGCGCGACCGTGTCCTCGGCGGACGGGGCCGCTGTGGAATGGACGGCCGTCCTGGGGGTCTCCCCGCAGGCCTCGACACGTGCGCGGAAGTCGGTGGTGAGGGTGCCGTGAGTAGATCCAAGCATCGTTCCGCCCGCTCCTGCTCGATGAACCTCGACGAATCTCAATAACTGACGCGTAGTCAGATTACTGAACTGACGTGCCGTCAGGAACAGGGATGCACAGGAAAGCTGGTGGAGGTGATGTGTGGAACGCCCGCGGCCCGGCCCCCGGACGCCTCCCGGGCCCGGCCCCCGGATGCTTTACGGGGCCGTCCAGGGAACGGTCTCAGATCACCGGCACCCGGTCCAGACCAGTATTCGGCCGAGGTCAGAGGGCCGGGACGGCCCGGCGGGGCGGCCGCACCGCGCCCGCGGAGCCCCGTGGGCCCGGTGGATCCTCACCACTCGCGGGGGGCGATGAGCTCCTCCACGTCCGCGTCCGCGAATCCGTACGCGGCGGCCACGAACGCGAAGTCCTCGGCTATCTCCTCGCGCGCCACGGTCTCGATCTCGCTCCCCGCGGCCTCGAACTCCGCTTCCAGCGCGTTGAACTCCTCGGTCGCCGCCCCCGTCAGCGCGTACAGCCCGGCCAGATCCGAGGGCCGCTCGGCCTCGATGCGCGCACAGAGCCGGAGCAGGATCTCCCGGCCCTTGTCGAGGACGTGATCGGGGTAGTACGCGTCCCCGTAGAGCGGCGCCAGGAAGGAGCGCGTCCTTGCCCGTTCGTTCGTGATCGGCACGGTGATCCCCCATGGTCCGGTGCTGGGTCGGTGTGCCGATGGTGCACCAGGGCGCTGACAACGGGGGTGGGGGTGGGGATCACTCGGGGAGCGTACGGGCGATGCTCTTGGCGATCTTCTCGGCATCCAGGGCGAGTTCGCGGAGGTTGCCGCTGATGGGGTTGGTGAAGCCGGTGAAGTACAGGCCCGGGGCATCGGGCGGGGTCTTGGCGCCGTGCGTGCGGGGGCGGCCGCGGTCGTCCAGTACGTCGAGCGTGCCGAGCAGGCCCTCCAGGGCGCGGCGGTAGCCGGTGGCCGCGATCACGGCGTCCGGGGTGATCCGGGAGCCGTCCGCGAGGACCACCTCGGCTCCGTCGAAGGAGACGACGGCGGCCACGGGCTCCACCCGGCCCGTGCGGACCGCGTCGATCAGGCCGACGTCCTGGATCGGGATCGCACCCTGCTTGACCCGGCTGTAGAGGCCGGTGGCGGGGCGCGGGAGGCCGTACGCGGACAAGTCCGGGACCGAGAGCCTGCCGACGATCGCGCCGAGCCGATCGACGAGCCGGACCGGGAGCCGCCGGACCAGGATCCCGGTCCGCTGCGAGGGCCATCCGGCGGTCGAGCGGCGCAGGATGTGCGGGGCGGTGCGCACCGCGAGCCGGACCCGGGCGGCCCCGCCCTCGGCGAGGTCGACGGCTATCTCGGCGCCGGTGTTGCCGACACCGACGACGAGGACGTCGCGGCCGGCGTAGGGGGCGGGGTTGCGGTACTCGGCCGCGTGCGCGAGGGGGCCCGGATAGGTGTCCCGGCCGGGCCAGTCGGGGACGAACGGGGTGTGGTTGAAGCCCGTCGCGACCACGACGGCGCGGGCCGCCATGACGCGGCCGCCCGTGGCGTGGAGGGTCCAGCCGGGGCTGGAGTCCGCGGCCGGCTCGATGCGGGTCACCTCGATGCCGGTGGCGATCTCCAGCTCGTGGAACTCGGCGTACTTCTCCAGGTACCGCACCACGTTCTCGCGCGCCACCCAGCGCCCGAAGCGGCGCGGCATGGCCAGGCCCGGGAGGGCGGAGAGGCGGCGCGTGGTGTGCAGGTGGAGGCGGTCGTAGTGCCGCCGCCAGGAAGCACCCACCGACTCCGACTTCTCCACGACCACCGCACGGATCCCGCGGGCGCGCAGCGCGGCGGCGACGGCGAGGCCGCCGGGGCCGGCGCCGATCACGTAGACCGGGCGGGGCTGGGTGGACAGGTCGGGTGCTGTGGGGACTCCGGACATGAGGTGTGAGCGTATCGCCGTACGGGGGCGGTGGGTCTCGGACGAGGAGGGAATCGGTTGCGGATCGATCACGGGGAGTGGGGACGGGGGCTTGTGGGATGGGGCGGGATCCGGTGAACTGACGGTACGTCAGGTAGGTGTGTCGCGGAGGAGTGGTGTCGTGAGTACTGGAGCCGGTACGGCTGCGCGGTTCGACCTGCCGGAGATCGACGACTTCACGCGGCCCTACTGGGACGCGGCGGCGCAGGGGCGGCTGTTGCTGCGCCGCTGCGGTGAGTGCGGGAAAGCCCACCACTACCCGCGGGAGTTCTGCCCGGCCTGCTGGGCGGGCGAGGACCGGGTCACGTGGGAGACGGCGAGCGGGCGGGCCACGCTGTACACCTGGTCGGTGATCCACCGGAACGATCTGCCGCCCTTCGGGGAGCGGGTGCCCTATGTGGCGGCGGTGGTGGAACTCGAGGAGGGGCCGCGGATGATGACCGAGGTCGTGGACGGGACGGGGGAGCCGTCGCTCCGGGTGGGGATGGAGCTCGAGGTCACCTTCCGGGAAGCGGCGGAGGGCATCTGGGTGGCGGTGTTCGCACCGAGCACACGCTGAGCCGCACTGCCGCCCGGAGCCGGCTCGGCCCCGGTGCCCGGTGGTCGGCCACGCGTGCCTCGGCCCTGCGGGGCGAAGTCCCCGCCCCACCCTTCCACCGTTCCCAGGGCCAGCCCTGCCCCGGCCCTCAAACGCCGGCCAGGCTGAAAGCGGGTCCCCGGGCTGCGCCCGGCCGCCCTGGGGCTCCGCCCCAGACCCCGCGCCTCAAACGCCGGCGAGGCTGAATATGGGCAGCCCGCCCCGAAACCGGCAACCGGGCTGCGCCGAACCCCCGGGGCTCCGCCCCGGACCCCGGTCCTCAAACGCCGGACGGCTGAAAAACCAAACCCCGGCCGGGGCCAAAGACCCACATCGCCCAAGGTCGATACTCCCCGCCCGGGGTCGGTGGCTGCGGACGGCAGGGGCGGGGACGGGGGCGGGGTGGGGTGTTGGCCTGGACGTAGAGCGTGATTTGTGGCGCGTGGGGAAGCCACAACTGTCGAAAGTCGGGGACAGGGCGCCTAAATCATGCAGTCCAG
>NZ_JBITDL010000044.1:27498-65120 GCF_044454225.1 Streptomyces sp. NPDC051563 | reverse complement strand
CCAGCGCCGACTCCCGCGGCTCCACCCTCGAGAACCGGTGAGCGAACCGCTCATGCAACTCCGACAACCCAGCCGACCACACACGGGCATCCGCCTGTACCGACCCCCACCCCATATCCACCACAACGCCAAAACTGCCCAACCGTCAACGAAAGAACCGTTGCAGTACTAGGCCTCCTGGGCCCGCGCGTACAGGACCGCCCGCGCCACTTGGTGCGGGCGGTCCAGCATGACCAGGTGTCCGGCCGGCTCCGCGACCACGAACCGGGCTCCCAGCGTGTCGGCCAGCGCCGCCTGGCGCCCCAGCCAGCGCAGGTCCGGGCGGCGCGCACCGGGGTCGTGGCCGGCCAGGACGGTGACGGGCGCGGTCAGCGGCAGCGCGGCGCGCAGGGCCAGCACCTCGGCGGCCGTGTCGGGGTAGCGGGCGTTCTCCAGCAGGGCCCCGCGCCAGACCCGGCCGGTCCGGTAGCAGCGGCGTACGAGGTCCCGCGCGGCCGGGTCGGCGCCGCCGGCGCGGGATGCCCGTACGGCACTCCGGCGGGCCCAGGGGCCCAGCGCGGCCGGCAGCCCGGCGGCGGTCACGGCCCGGCCGAGCAGCCGGGCGGCCCCGGTGCGCACCCCGGCGGGCAGGACCGTACGGGGCCGCTCCTCGACGCTGGCGTCGACCAGCACCAGGGCGGCGGTGCGCCCGGGGTGGAGCCGCGCGAAGGCCTCGGCGTGGAACCCGGCCAGGGAGTGCCCGGCCACGGTGACGGGTTCGGCGCCCAGACCCAGCACGTCGAGCAGCCGGGCGATCCGGTGCGCCTCCCCGGCGGCGGTGGGCGGCCGTACGGCGGGGGCGCTCAGCCCGTGCCCGGGACGGTCGAAGCGGACGACGGTGCGCCCGGCGGCGACGAGCAGCTCCGCCACCGGGTCCCAGTCGAACCAGGCCATGGCGAGCCCGGCGCTGAGGACGACCGGGGGTCCGGAGCCCTCCACGAGGACGTGCAGCACCGCCCCGTCGGGGCCGGGGAGGCGTACGAACCTCCCGGGGGCGGCCCCGGCGGCCGGTCCGCTCATGTGCGGCGTTCCCGGTGGACGGAGTACGCGAGCAGGCCCAGCCAGACGGCCACCAGCAGCACTTGGAGCCGCTGCCCGGCGCCGAGCGCCCAGGTGCCGTGCCCGGCGGTGAACAGGGCGATGGAGACCAGGGTCCAGACGGTGGCGAGCAGTTCGAGCACGACGAGCGCGGGCCCGGACCGCGCGAGCGGGGCGAGGCGGCCGTAGCGGCGGGCGGCGAGCGTGAGGGCCACGATCCCCACGAGGGCGCCCGTCATGGCGAGACTGCTGCTGACGGCGTGGGCCTGATGGGTGGCGGGCACCAGTCCGGCGGTCTCCCGCGCCGCGCATACGGGGTCCACGGTCGGCGTGCAGCTCAGCGGCAGCCAGGCGTCCGCCGCGGTGGCGGCGCCGAAGAGGGTGATTCCGGACCAGCCGGCGACGGCCCACGGGCGGCGGGGTTCGACGCGTCTCGCGAGGCGGACCAGGGCCAGCAGGCCGCCGAAGAAGACGAGGAGCCCGGCGGTGAAGTCGGTGGCCCGGAACAGGCCGCCGAGCGGCTGGTCCTGGGCGGCGAGTTCGCTGACGTACGTCTCGATGGGGTTGAGGCCCGTGGCGAGGACGACTTCGAGGACCCACGCGGTGTAGGCGGCGGCGCCGAGACCGACGAGGAGCGCCACGGCGCGGGCACCGGCCCGGGACGCGGGGGCGGGACCCGTCGCGGCGGAGAGGCTGTTCACGGACGTCCAGGATCTCCGGGAGTTCACGGGCTTCAGGTGCTTGAGCGGGTCCTCGGGGTCTCCGGGACGGTGCGGGTCCAGGGGGATCAGCGGATTCACCGGGTCCAGTGGATTCAGTGGATTCAATGGCGGGTCTTTTGTTGACATAGTGTGACTAATCCTAAGCGCGGCCGGGCCCGCTCCTCCGGTCGGATACCCACCCCGGGTAGGGTTCCCCGCATGACCCGCCCCGCCCCGCGCACGCAGCGACAGGCAGTCCGGTGGCCCCGGCTGCTGCTGTTCGCCGCGCTGCTGCTGGGCATTGCGGGCATGCACACGCTGGGCCATCCGACACCGGCCCACGCCATGGACGACGTACCGTCGGTCCGTTTCGTTCCCCCGGGCGGGCATACGCCGTCCGGGTCGGAGCACGGCGGCGGCCTGACCGGCCTGAGCGGCCTGACCGTGGAATCCATGCCGGACATGGCCGCCCCGGCCGCCCCCGGCGCGGCGGTCACCCGAGCCGATCCGGACGTCACCGTCGCCCTCCCCACCGCCGCGGCTCCGCGCCCGCAGCACACCGGCATGGATCCCATGTCGGTGTGTCTCGCCGTGCTCGGCGCCCTCACCCTGCTGGTCCTCGGAGCCGGACTGGCCGGCCCGCGCCGTACCGCGCCGCTCGGGGGTGCGGCACGCGCGCCGGGCCGGTCCGGCGGTCCGGACCCGCCGCCGCCCCGCGAACTGCTCACCCTGCTGGTGGTCCTGCGCGTATAGGCCGGGCTCCGTCGTCGCCCCCGCATGCCTCCGGGGCGGCGGCAGACGGTGCCCACCTGCCCGCTTCACACCATCACGAGGTGTTCCGCCATGCGCTCTTCTTCCCTGCGCACGTCTCCTCCCTCTGCTCCTTCTACTCCCTCTGCTCCCTCCTCCTCGCCCTCCCCCTCCCGCCGCGCCCTCCTCGGTGCCGGCGCCGCGCTCGCCGGTTCCGGGCTGCTCGCCGCCTGTTCGGGCTCCGGCATGGCCGGCATGGACCACGGCGCCGGATCCACGGGCAAGGGGGCCTCCTCCCCCGCCCCCGGCGGCTACGTGGACCCGGCGGGCGCCGAGGTGCGGGCCGCCGAGGCCGCCCGCAAGGCCACCGGCCCGCGCACCGAGGTCCGGCTGACGGCCACCGCCACCCCGCTCGACCTCGGCGCCGGCCGCACCGTCCGCTCGTGGGCGTACGGGGACAAGCTCCCGGGCCAGGAGGTCCGGGTCACCGCGGGCGGCACCCTCGCCCTGACCCTGGCCAACCACCTCCCCCAGGCCACCTCCCTGCACTGGCACGGCCTGGCGCTGCGCAACGACATGGACGGGGTACCGGGGCTGACCCAGCGGGACATCGCCCCGGGCGGCTCGTTCGCGTACGAGTTCGCCGTCCCGCACCCCGGGACGTACTGGTTCCACCCGCACTCCGGGGTCCAGCAGGACCGCGGCCTGTACGCGCCGCTGATCGTCGAGGACCCCAAGGAGCCCCTCTCCTACGACAAGGAGTGGGTGGTCGTCCTGGACGACTGGGTCGACGGGGTGGACGGCTCCACCCCCGACGCCGTGCTCGGCGAACTCCGCAAGGGCATGCCCATGAGCCCGGGCGGCGGCCATTCAGGCCACGGCGCAGGCTCCGACCCCGGCTCCGGCTCCGACTCCCACGGCATGGCCGCGCCCGCACCCGCGGCGAGCGGCGGTCCCTCCCGGGTCCTCATGGGCGGGTCCAGCGAGGTGCTCGGCAAGGATCCGGGCGATGTCGCGTACCCGCACTACCTGGTCAACGGCCGCACCCCCGAGGACCCCTCGGTCTTCACCGCCCGTCCGGGCGACCGGATCCGGCTCCGGATCATCAACGCGGGCGGGGACACCGCCTTCCGGATCGCCCTGGGCGGCCACGCATTGACGGTCACCCACACCGACGGCTTCCCCGTCGAGCACGCCGCCGCCCGCTCCCTGCTGCTGGGCATGGGCGAGCGCTACGACGTCCTGGTGACGGCGGGCGACGGGGTGTTCCCGCTGACCGCGCTCGCCGAGGGCAAGGGGGACGCGGCCTCGGCGCTCGCGGTGCTGCGCACCGGTGCGGGGACGGCTCCGACCGCCGCGACCCGGCCCGCCGAGCTGTCCGGGGCGCCGCTGACGGCGGACGCCCTGAAGGCGGCGGAGCCGGTGGCCCTGGCGGTGCGCGAGCCGGACCGCACGGTGCGGATCAAGCTGACCGGCGGCATGGCGGCGTACGACTGGGCCTTCGACGGCAAGCCGTACACCCCGGAGCAGCGGCACCCGGTGAAGGCGGGGGAAAGGGTCCGGCTGGAGTTCGACAACTCCACGACGATGTGGCACCCGCTCCACCTGCACGGCCACACCTTCGCCCTCGGCGGCCGGCCGGGCGGGGCCCGCAAGGACACCGCGGTGGTGCTGCCGAACCGGAGGCTGACGGTGGACTTCGACGCCGACAATCCCGGTCTGTGGATGGTGCATTGCCACAACGTGTACCACTCGGAGGCCGGGATGATGACCGTCCTGGGCTACCTGCGCTAGCCGGAACCCGCCCCGGACCGGGCCGCCGACGTGCCGCGACCGGCGCGCCGACGGCCCGGCCGGGGCGGCCCGGAGGGGGCTTAAATCCCCGGCGGGGGGCGCGAATTCCATGACAGGGTGGTGATCGTCACGCGCCGATTGCGACCTGAAGGACTCCCCGCCGGTATGAGCACCCCGCCGAACCCGCCCAGCACCCCGTCCGGCCCGCCGACGGAGCCCGCGGGCACTCCCGCACCCGAGGCGGCACCCATACCGGCGCCCGCGCAGCCCCTGTCGCTCGACAAGCCCCAGGCCCCGTCCTTCGACAAGCCCGCGGCCCTGACGCCGTCCCAGCCCCTCGCCCCGGCCCCGTCCTTGACCGAGGACCCTGCGCAGCCGGACGCGGCCCAGGACCAGCCCCCGGCGCCGTCGGCCCTCGCGGCCGAGCCCGCGGACGCCGTCCCGGCGGCCGCCGCCGCCGTCCCCGCTCCCGCCCCCGGTTCCTTCGCTCCGGTCGCCCCCGGCCCGGTGGCCGCCGCCGCTCCCCCGGCGCACGCGTGGGGAGCCCCGTACGGCGCCCCCGGCGCCCCCGCACCCGCCAACCCCTGGGCTACGCCCACCGGCGGCTACCCCGGCGGCCCGCAGGCGTCCGGCTTCCCGGCGCCCCCGCCCGCCACGAACGGCCTGGCCGTCGCCGCCCTGCTCCTCGGGCTGTTCGGCATCTTCGTCGGCCTGGTCCCCTTCTTCTTCTGGGCCGGCGCCCTCCTCGCGGTGACCGGCTTCGGCATCGGCATCGCGGCCGTACTCAAGTCCCGCCGCGGCGCCCCCCGCGCCACGATGGCCGCGTTCGGCACCGCCCTCGGCCTCCTCGGCATCGGCGCTTCCGTGGGCGGCTGGTTCATCACCACGACCGTCATCGACAAGATCGACCGGAACATCGCCGACAGCCGCTCGGCGGACTACGACGAGGACTACGACTACGACTACGGCGACGGGTCGGACGCCCCGAGCGCCCCGGCGAGCCCGGCCCCCAAGGCCTCGCCCTCCGACATCCCGGGCCGGACCTCGGCCCTGGCCTGGGGCAAGCCCTACACCTACGAGGACGGGGTCCAGGTCACCGTGCTGGGCGCGGCCCCGTACAAGCCGTCCTCCACGGCCTACCCGGCCGAGGCCCGCAACGGCAACGCGGCCAAGGTGACGGTGAAGATCGTCAACAACTCGGGGGCCGCCCTCGACGTCAGCCTGGCCCTCCCGCACGCCCGCGACGACCAGGGCACCGAGGCCGAGATGGCCTTCGACGGCTCCGTGCCGAAGATGTTCAAGGGCTCCGTCATGGCCGGGGAATCGATGACCGGAACCTTCGCCTTCCTGGTGCCCGAGGGCACCAAGAGCCTGCACTTCGAGATCGCTCCCGACACCGAGTACGAGGACGCGGTCTGGAGCGGCCCCATCGGCTGAACCGGAGACTCCGGCCGGCAACTCCCAGGACATCGCGTCAGAAAGACGATTAGACTGGGCCGCGTGCCTCAACTACGCCTCGCTCTGAATCAGATCGACTCGCAGGTCGGCAACATCGCCGCCAATGCCGACTCGGTCGTCCACTGGACCCGGCACTCCGCCGAACAGGGCGCCCACCTGGTGGCGTTTCCGGAGATGGTGCTGACCGGGTACCCCGTCGAGGACCTCGCCCTGCGCGGCTCCTTCGTCGAGGCCTCCCGGGCGGCGCTGCTCGACCTCGCGCGGCGCCTGGCGGCCGAGGGCTTCGGGGACCTCCCGGTCGTCGTCGGCTACCTCGACCGTACGGAGAAGGCCGCGCCCCGGCTCGGCCGTCCGGCCGGCTCCCCGGAGAACGCGGCCGCCGTGCTGTACGGCGGGCAGGTCGTCCTGCGCTTCGCCAAGCACCACCTCCCCAACTACGGGGTCTTCGACGAGTTCCGGTACTTCGTGCCGGGCGACACCCAGCCGGTGATCCGGGTGCGGGGCGTGGACGTGGCCCTGGCCATCTGCGAGGACCTCTGGCAGGAGGGCGGGCGCGTCCCCGCCACCCGCTCCGCCGGGGCCGGGCTGCTGATCTCGGTCAACGCCTCCCCGTACGAGCGCGCCAAGGACGACCTCCGCCTGGAGCTGGTGCAGAAGCGCGCCCGGGAGGCCGGCTGCACCCTCGCCTACCTGGCGATGATCGGCGGCCAGGACGAGCTCGTCTTCGACGGGGACTCGATCGTCGTCGACCCCGCCGGCGAGGTCATCGCGCGCGCCCCGCAGTTCTCCGAGGGCTGCGTCCTGGTCGACCTGGACCTGCCGGCCGCTTCGGCCACCCCCGTCGAGGGCATCGTGGACGACGGCCTGCGCATCGACCGGGTGATCCTCACCGAGGAGCCGGTGGAGCCGTACGAGCCGGTCGTGACGGGCGGCTACGCCGACCGGCTGGACGACGACGAGGAGGTCTACGACGCGCTGGTCGTGGGGCTGCGCGCGTACGTCCGCAAGAACGGGTTCCGGTCGGTCCTGATCGGTCTCTCCGGCGGCATCGACTCCGCGCTGGTGGCCGCGATCGCCTGCGACGCGATCGGCGCGCAGAACGTGTACGGCGTCTCGATGCCCTCCAAGTACTCCTCGGAGCACTCCCGGGGCGACGCGGCCGAGCTGGCGGCGCGGACCGGCCTGAACTTCCGGACCGTGTCGATCGAGCCGATGTTCGACGCGTACATGGGCGCGCTGGGCCTGACCGGGCTCGCCGAGGAGAACCTCCAGTCCCGGCTGCGCGGCACCCTGCTGATGGCGCTCTCCAACCAGGAGGGCCACATCGTGCTGGCCCCGGGCAACAAGTCGGAGCTGGCCGTCGGCTACTCCACCCTGTACGGGGACTCGGTGGGCGCCTACGGCCCGATCAAGGACGTGTACAAGACGGACGTCTTCCGCCTCGCCGAGTACCGCAACCGGGCGGCGGCCGAGCGCGGCGAGACCCCGCCGATCCCGGAGAACTCCATCGTCAAGCCGCCGAGCGCCGAGCTGCGCCCCGGGCAGGTGGACACGGACTCGCTGCCGGACTACCCCGTGCTGGACGGGATCCTGGCCCTGTACGTGGACCGCGACCAGGGCCTGGAGGCGATCGTCGAGGCCGGTTACGACCCCGAGCTCGTCGCGAAGACCCTGCGCATGGTGGACACCGCCGAGTACAAGCGCCGGCAGTACCCGCCGGGCACGAAGATCTCCGCGAAGGGCTTCGGGAAGGACCGCCGCCTGCCCATCACGAACGGCTGGCGCGAGCAGGCGTAGCGGTCCCCCGAGCAGGCGTGGCGGTCCCCCGCCCCCTACGGCTTCACGGTGACCCGGGCGGCGATCGGGAGGTGGTCGCTGCCCGTGCGGGGCAGGGTCCAGGAGGCTTCGGGGGTGACGCCGCGGACCAGGATCTGGTCGATGCGGGCCATCGGGAACTGCGCGGGCCAGCTGAAGCCGAAGCCGTCGCCGGACGCGCCCTGGGTGGAACGCAGCTGCGAGGTGACCTCGGACAGGGCCCGGTCGTTGACCGTTCCGTTGAGGTCGCCGAGCAGGATGACCCGGCGCAGCGGTTCGGCGGCGAGCGCGGCGCCGAGGGCGTCGGCGCTGTTGTCGCGCTGGTTGGCGGTGAAGCCGGCGTTGAGCTTGACGCGGACCGAGGGGAGGTGGGCCACGAAGGCGGCCACCTCTCCGTACGGGGTCTTCACGGTGGCCCGCATGGCCCGGGTCCAGCCCATCTTGATGTCGACGGGCTGGCTGGCGATCAGCGGGTACTTGCTCCAGAGCCCGACGGTCCCCTCGACCGAGTGGTACTTGTACGTGGCGGCGAGGGCCTTCTCGTACACGGGGACGGCGCTGCCCTTGAGCTCGGTCAGGGCCAGGACGTCGGCCCCGGACTTGGCGACGGAGGCGGCGGTTCCGGCCGGGTCGGTGTTGTCGGCGTCGACGTTGTGGGTGGCGACCGTGAGGTTGCCGCCGGCGTGCGCCTTGTCGGTGACCAGGCCCCCGAAGAGGTTCACCCAGACCGCGGCGGTCAGCAGTATCGCGATGAGCGCGGTCGCGGACTTGCGGAAGAGCGCGGCGGCGAACAGCACCGGGACGGCCAGGCCCAGCCAGGGCAGGAAGGTCTCGGTGAGGCTGCCGAGGTTGCCGATGTCGTTGGGCAGCTCGGCGTGGAAGATCATGACGAGCGAGATCAGCACGGCGAACGCGGCGAGGACGATCCCGCGGCGCCAGATGCCCGGATCGCGCCGCAGCTCGGCCAGCCGGCGCCGGAGACCCGCTCGGGAGGGCTCGGGCTCCGAGCCGTTGCTCCCGGTCTCCGTCATGTACGCCTGTGCCATGCCACTGCCCTCACTGCCATGCTCGCGCTCCGTCCCCGCCTCTTGACCCTAGGCGATGTACAGGGCGTTCCGCGCCGATTGCCTCGGCCGTACGTCCGGGAGGACGAACGGCCCAGCGGCCGGGGTTCCGCTTGTCACCAAACGCGCACATTGACCTGCGGTGCGCCCGCCGCGGCGAACCGGGCCCCGTGGCACTTCCCGCCCGGGCCCCGGGAGTGCCACCATGGGTGTGAGTCCGGGGACGCCGTAAGGGCGCCTCGAGATGAACATCAAGGAGCAGTTGCAATGACGCATGCCGTTTCGCCTGCCCGCGAAGCCGCCTCCCCCACCCTGTACGGAGGCTCGGGCACCCGGCGCATCACCGTCCGCGACCTCACCCTCGCCAAGGAACGCGGCGAGAAGTGGCCCATGCTCACCGCCTATGACGCCATGACGGCGAACGTGTTCGACGAGGCCGGCATCCCGGTCATGCTCGTCGGCGACTCGATGGGCAACTGTCACCTCGGCTACGAGACCACCGTCCCGGTGACGATGGACGAGATGACACTGCTGTCGGCGGCCGTCGTACGCGGCACCAGCCGGGCCCTGATCGTCGGCGACCTGCCCTTCGGCTCCTACCAGGAGGGCCCCGTACAGGCGCTGCGCAGTGCCACCCGGCTCGTCAAGGAGGCCGGGGTCGGCGCGGTGAAGCTGGAGGGCGGCGAGCGTTCGCTGGCCCAGACCGAGCTGATCGTGCAGTCGGGCATCCCCGTCATGTCCCACCTGGGCCTGACCCCGCAGTCCGTGAACGCCATGGGCTACCGGGTGCAGGGCCGCGGCGACGAGGCCGCGCACCAACTGCTGCGCGATGCGAAGGCGGCGCAGGACGCGGGCGCCTTCGCGGTGGTGCTGGAGCTGGTGCCGGCCGAGCTGGCCGCCGAGGTCACCCGGTCCCTGCACATTCCGACGGTCGGCATCGGCGCGGGCTCGGAGTGCGACGCGCAGGTGCTGGTGTGGACGGACATGATGGGGCTGACCGGCGGCAGGATGCCGAAGTTCGTCAAGCAGTACGCGAACCTGCGGGCGACGATGGGCGACGCGGCGAAGGCCTTCGCCGAGGACGTGGTCGGCGGAACGTTCCCGCAGGAAGAGCACGCCTTCCACTAGTCCGTCCGGTGGTCCGACGGCAGCCCGCCCGCGGTCTCCGATGTTCTGTCGGTGCTCTGTGGGCGGGCTGTCGGATAATTGTCGGCGCTTTGTCAGTGGCATCTGGTCCCATGGTGGGCATGACGCGAAACGACAAGAATCCCCTGAACGGCTCGAACGCCGTAGAGGTCCGGGGGCTGGTCAAGCACTACGGCGAGACCAAAGCCCTCGACGGTGTGGACCTGGACGTCCGCGAGGGAACCGTGCTCGGGGTCCTCGGCCCGAACGGCGCGGGCAAGACCACCCTGGTCCGCATCCTCTCCACCCTGATCACGCCCGACGCCGGCACCGCCCGGGTCGCCGGCTTCGACGTGGTCCGCCAGCCCCGGCAGCTGCGCCGGACCATAGGCCTGACCGGCCAGTACGCCTCGGTCGACGAGAAGCTCTCCGGCTGGGAGAACCTCTACATGATCGGCCGGCTGCTGGACCTGTCCCGCAAGGACTCCCGCACCCGCGCGGACGAGCTGCTGGAGCGGTTCTCCCTCACGGACGCCGCCAAGAAGGCCGTGATGACCTACTCCGGCGGCATGCGGCGCCGGCTCGACCTGGCCGCCTCCATGATCGGCAGCCCGGCCGTGCTGTACCTGGACGAGCCGACCACCGGTCTGGACCCCCGCACCCGCAACGAGGTGTGGGACGAGGTGCAGCGGATGGTCGCCGAGGGGGCCACCGTCCTGCTCACCACCCAGTACATGGAGGAGGCCGAGCAGCTCGCCAGCGAGCTGACGGTCATCGACAAGGGCCGGGTCATCGCGAACGGCAAGGTCGACGAGCTGAAGGCCCGCGTCGGCGGCCGGACCCTGCGGATCCGCCCCACCGACCCGTCCGAGCTCCCGGGCATGGCCCGCGCCCTGGCCGAGGCCGGTCTGGACGGGGTGGCCGGTTCCCAGGCCGTCCCGGACGAGGGCGCCCTGCTGGTGCCGATCCTGGCCGACGAGCAGCTGACCGCGGTGGTGGGCCTGCTGGCGGCCCGCGGGTACGGCATCTCCGACATCAGCACCTACCTGCCCAGCCTGGACGAGGTGTTCCTGTCCATCACCGGACAGAAGCCCACCGTCCAGGACTCCGTCCCCCACCAGCAGACCGAGGAGGTCGCGGCATGAGCACCGTAACCACGACGAAGCCCAGCCCCACCGCGGCCGCCCCGGCCGGCGGGCCCGTCCTCGCGGACGAGGGACGGATCGGCCTGCGGGGCAACCTGCGCCACATCGGCGCCCTGGCCCGGCGCAACGTCCTGCAGATCAAGCAGGACCCGGAGTCGATGTTCGACGTCCTGTTCATGCCGATCATCTTCACGCTGCTGTTCGTCTTCGTCTTCGGCGGCGCGATCTCCGGCAAGGGCAACCAGGGCGAGTACGTCAACTACGTGGTCCCGGGCCTGATGGCGATGATGGGCATGAACATCGCCATGGGTGTGGGCACCGGAGTCAACGACGACTTCAAGAAGGGCGTGATGGACCGCTTCCGGTCCATGCCCATCGCCCGCTCCTCGGTGCTCATCGCCAAGATCGTGGTCGAGCTCGGCCGGATGATGGTGGCCATCGCGATCCTGCTCGGCATGGGCTTCCTGCTCGGCCTGTCCATCAAGGGCTCGGTACTGGACCTGTTCCTGTCCATCGGGCTGTCGGCGGTCTTCGGTTCCTCGCTGATGTGGATCTTCATCCTGCTGGGTCTCACCATGAAGACCCCGCAGGCGGTCCAGGGCATGGCGATGCTGGTCCTGATGCCGCTCCAGTTCGGCAGCTCGATCTTCGCCCCGCCGACGACGATGCCCGGCTGGCTGCAGAGCTTCACCGACGTCAACCCGCTGTCCAACCTGGCCGACGCGGCCCGCGCCCTGATCAACGGCACCCCGCTCGGCAACTCCGTGTGGATCACGCTGGCCTGGTCGGTCGGCATCACGCTGGTGACGATGCCGCTCGCCGTGCGCAAGTTCCGCCAGAAGACCTGATCCGCCGGCCGGTCCGCTCCGGATCGCGTCCCGGGCGGGCCGCGTGAGCCCGCGGCCGGATCAGACGAGGGCGGTGGCCTCCTCCAGGGTGAGGCCACCGCCTTCGGCGTACGCCGCCTCGTACGCGGCGTCGCCGAGCGCGGCCCGGGCCAGGCCCTCGGCCTGCTCCAGGTCCGCGCGCTCGGTGGTGACCGGGAAGTGCCGGGGCGGCAGCTGGGCGCGGTAGGCGCCGATCAGCCGCGCAGCCTCGTACGCCCGCTGCGGGCCGCCGAGTCCGGCGTGGGAGAGGGCCGCGTTGAGCAGGTAGACCGCCGGCAGCTGGGGGGCCATCAGCAGGGCGAGCGGGTCCCGGACGGCCGCCATGGCCTGCCGGATCAGGACGAGGGCGTCCTCGTACTTGCCCTCCTGGTTGTCGAGCCAGGCCATCGTGCCGAGCACGAACCCGTCGAAGACGGCGTACGCCCCGAAGGAGAACTCCTCGCGGAGGGACTCCAGCTGCGCCCGGGCCTCCCCGGTGCGGCCGGTGCGGCCGTACACCCCGGCGAGGAACATCCGGGCGGCGGGCCTGGCCTCGTTGCCGACGTGCTGGATCGTGGGGAGCAGATCGGTGAGCAGCCGCTCCGCCTCCTCGACGTGGCCGTCTTCCACGAGGGTCCCGGCCATCCGCACTTGCAGGACCGTGACCTGGGCCTTCGCGCCGAGCCGCCGGGCGTGCTCGATGGCCGCACGGAAGTCCTCGGCTGCCAGGGCGTACTCGCCGTGCTTCTCCCGGGCCTCGGCGCGCGCGGAGAGCGCCTCGGCGCAGCCCCAGTCGTCGCCGAGCTCGCGGAACACGGCCAGGCTCTCCTCGGCGTCGCGGGCGGCGTCGCCGGCCCAGTCGGCGCGGTTGGCCAGCACGTTGGCGCGCAGCTGGAGGGAGGAGGCCAGTTCCCAGCGGTAGCCGAGCCCGCGGGCCGTCTCGACGGTCTCCTCGATGACCTCGCGGAGCAGGACCGGGTCCCCCGCGATCATCACGGCGTAGATCCACAGGACCCCGGGGGCCACGCAGGTCTGCGGCAGGCCGGGGCGGTAGGCGGCGAGCATGCCGTCGACCTGGGTGCGGATCTCCGGGCTGGACCAGCTGACGTCGGTCTGGTCCTGGGCGGCCAGGCACATGATCCGGATGCCGCGCCAGGCCTCGGTGAGCAGTTCGCCCTCGTACGGCGGGGGCGCGTCGACGACCCGCTCGTAGACGGGCTCGGCGGGAACCACGGGGGCGGCGAAGGGGTCGGGGCCCAGGGCCGCGGCGGCCGCGGACCAGTGGCGCAGCTCCGTGCGCAGGTCGTGCATCTGCCAGTACCAGACCAGGGAGTGCAGCAGGCAGAGCACCTCGCCCACGTCCTGGAGGGCGACGGCGCGGCGCATGGCCGTACGGAGGTTCTCGTACTCGGTGACGATCCGGTCGGCGGCCGCGCGCTGGCCGTGGCCGCGGAGCAGCGGCTCGGTGGTGCGGGCGAGTTCGCGGTAGTGGGTGAGGTGGCGGCGCTCGGTGGCGGCGCGGTCGTCGCCGGCCTCGGCGAGCCGCTCGGAGGCGTACTCGGCGACGGTCTCCAGGAGGCGGTAGCGCATGCCGGCGGCGTCGGGGGCGGCGACGACGAGGGACTTGTCGACGAGCGAGCCGAGGAGGTCGGCGGCGTCGAGGCCCTCGGCGGCGTCGGTGCAGACGGCCTCGGCGGCGTCGAGGTCGCAGCCGCCGGCGAAGACCGACAGCCGGCGCAGGACGGCCCGTTCGGGCTCGTCGAGGAGGTCCCAGGACCAGTCGACCACCGCGCGCAGGGTCTGCTGGCGGGGCAGATGGGTGCGCGAGCCGCCCGTCAGCAGCCTGAACCGGTCGTCCAGCCGGTCGGCGATCTGCCGGGGGGTGAGCAGCCGCAGCCGGGCGGCGGCCAGTTCGATGGCGAGCGGCATCCCGTCGAGCCGGCGGCAGATCTCCACGGCGGCGGCCGGGTCCTCGTCCACGGTGAACCCGGCCCGGGCGGCGGCCCCGCGGTCGTCGAGCAGCCGGAGCGCGACCGGGTCGGGCAGCGGGTCCACCGGCCGCAGGGTCTCCCCGGGCACGCCGAGGGGTTCGCGGCTGGTGGCCAGGATCTGGACACCGGGGCAGCGTGCGAGGACCTCCTCGGCGAGGCGGGCCGCGGCGTCGACGACGTGCTCGCAGTTGTCGAGGATCAGCAGCATCCGGCGCCGTGCGCAGTGCTCCGCGAGGCGGTCGAGGGGGCGGTCCCCGCGCTCGGTGAGCACCCGCATCTCCTCGGCGGAGCCGCCGCGCAGCTTGGTCTCCCGGGCCCCGAGCGCGAGGAGCACGGCCTCGGCGACGTCCTCCGGGTCGTCCACGGGAGCCAGCTCCACGAACCACACCCCGTCGGCCCAGGCGGGGGTGGGGGCGGGCCCGCCGGCGTCGGGGCCGGTGCCGCGCCCGGTGCCGGAGCGCCCCTGAGCGGTGCCGGTGCCTCCGGCGGTGGAGGGGTGGTCGGCCGACGCGTGCTCCGGGGTGGTGGGCCGGGCCTCCGGGGTGCCGCGGCCGGCCCGTGCGTGGGCCTCGGCGGCCTCCTGCGACAGCCGGGTCTTGCCGGCGCCGCCGGGTCCGAGCAGGGTGACGAGCCGCGCCCGGGCGAGGTCCTCGCCGATGACCCGGATGTCCTCCTCCCGCCCGACGAAGGTGGTCAGCCGCATCCGCAGATTCCCCGCACCCGGGGCAGCCGCCGGGTGCCCCGCCGCCCCGCTCCCGTACGGGGTCGCGGTCCCCGCCTGCCCGGCCGCACCGGCACCGTCGGCCCCGGCGGGGTGGCCGGAGGCCGCCCGGTCCGGGCCGGACGGGGCCGCGGCGGTGGTTCCCGCGGCGGGCTGCGCCGCGGGGTGCGGCTCGGTGGGGCCCGTGGCGGAGCCCGGCGCGGGCCCGGGGGGCGCGGTGGAGGCGAGTGGGTGCTCCCGGGGCGGCGGGGCTCCCGTGGGGCGGGGGCGCGGGGTGGGGGTCAGGAGGGCCGTGTGGAGGGTGCGCAGGGTCGGGCCCGGGGTGGTGCCCAGGCGGGTGGCCAGGTCCCGGCGGACCGCCTCGTAGGCGGCCAGCGCCTCTGCCGGGCGTCCCGCGTCGCGCAGGGCCCGGATGCGGAGGGCCTGGAGGGGTTCGTCCAGCGGCAGCCCCGCGCACAGTGCGGTCAGCTCCGGCAGGACCCGTTCCGCCTCCCCCAGCGCCAGCGCCGCGTCCAGGCGGCCCCGGCGCGCGTCCAGCCGTAGCGCCTCCCAGCGGGCGGCCTCCGGCCCGGACGCGGGCAAGGAGCTCAGCGGCTCGCCCCGCCACAGGGCGAGGGCCTCGTCGTACAGGGCGGCCGCCTGCGCCGGGGAGGCCTGCGCCGCCGCCCGCGTCAGCCGCTCGAAGCGGTACAGGTCGATGTCGTCCCGGGCGGCGACGAGCCAGTAGCCGCCTTCCCCGGAGCCCACCGCCTCGCGCCCCAGGGCCCTGCGCAGCCGGCCCACCAGTGCCTGGAGCGCCGCGGGGCCGTCGGCGGGCGGGTCGCCGTCCCACACCTCTTCGACGAGCGAGGCCGCCGGCACCGCCCGCCCCGGCCGCAGCGCGAGCGCGGTCAGGAGCGCGCGCAGCCGCGCTCCGCCGACGGGCACCGTGCTCCCGTCGTCGCGGATGGCCTGGGTGGTGCCGAGCATCGCGTAACGCACCGGCCCATTGTCTCCGGCCCGGAGCCCCCTCGGGCGCCGCCTCCGGGATAGGTTCGCCGTATGGGTCCCCAGGGCAGTCAGAACCGCAGCCACCACCACACGCACGACCGAGGCGATCGACGGATCAGTCCGGTGTTCCTCGGCATCTTCGCCGTCATGGCGGTGACGGGGTGGGCCGTGTGGACGGGGTACTCGACCAGCACCGGGCTGGCCGTCTTCCTCTTCGTCACGTCGGCGTGGATCGTCTCCCTGTGCCTGCACGAGTACGCGCACGCCCGTACCGCCCTGCACAGCGGCGACCTCAGCGTCGGCGCGAAGGGCTACCTGACGCTCAATCCCCTCAAGTACACGCACGCGCTGCTCAGCATCGTCCTGCCCGTCCTCTTCGTGATCATGGGCGGTCTGGGCCTGCCCGGCGGCGCGGTGTACATCGAGCGCGACCGGATCGAGGGCCGGTGGCGGCACAGCCTCATCTCGGCGGCGGGCCCGCTGACCAACGTCGCGTTCGCGGCCGTCTGCACGGCCCCGTTCTGGCTGCACGCCCTGGACGGGGTCCCGGTCCCGTTCCGCTTCGCGCTGGGTTTCCTGGCGCTGCTCCAGGTCTCTGCGGCGATCCTGAACTTCCTGCCGGTCCCGGGCCTGGACGGCTACGGCATCATCGAGCCCTGGCTCTCCCACCGGGTCCGCCGCGAGGTGGCGCCGCTGGCTCCGTTCGGGCTGCTGGCGGTCTTCGCACTGCTGTGGATCCCGGAGATCAACGCGTTCTTCTTCGACGCCGTGTACAACGTGCTGTCCGCACTGGGCGTGGGCGAGCTGGAGGCGTACTGCGGCCGCGACCTCTACCAGTTCTGGCAGGACACCAACGGCTTCTGCCAGGCCTCCTAGGCCCGACGGGCGGACGGGCCCGCGCTCAGCCCGCGTTGCGGGCCGCCGCCGCGGTCTTCTCGATCTTCGCCTTGCGCACGTAGTACCACGCGATGTTCGACGTGATGCCCGCCATCATCACCCACACGATCCCGAGCAGGCTGCCCTCGACGAAGGAGACCACTGCGGCGGCCACGGCGAGGACGCAGAGGACGACGGCGAACACGGCAAGGCGGGGCATGGCGGGGGCTCCTCGAAGACACTGAGCGGTTCAAGCCCCTCCAGTGTCCCCCATGCCCCGGCGTGCTCCCGTCCGGCTGATTTCCGCCATCCCGTGATCTTTTCCCCCTCCCCCCGCTACGGTTCGCCCCAGACGCACCGCGCACGGGGGTGCGGAAGGACCGGGGGGAAGACATGCAGGAGATCCCGAAGGGCGCGAACGTCAGCCTGACCGCCCTCAGCGAGGACGCCGGGGCGGTCGTCGTGAGCCTGGGCTGGAGCAGCGCTTCGGGGGCGGGCGACGCCGACGTATCGGTGCTGCTGCTGGACGAGAACGGCAAGGTCCGCGACGAGAACGACTTCTACTTCTACAACAACCCGGCGGCCGCCGACGGAAGCGTGCAGCTGTTGGGCAAGGTGCCGTCCGACAACGGCGACGAGGACCGCATCAGCCTGGACCTGACGGCGGTCCCGGAGGGGGTCGTACGGATCGTCGTGGCGGCCAGCCGGTACGCCGGCGCGCGCTTCGGCGACCTCGACGACCTGCGGATGACGGTCGCGGACCGCTCCGGGGAACCGCTGGTCGGCTACTCCATCGACGACGCGGGGGTGGAGACCGCCTTCATCTTCGGCGAGCTGTACCGGCGGGGCGAGGAGTGGAAGTTCCGCGCGGTCGGCCAGGGGTACGAAACCGGCCTCGCGGGACTCGCCACGGACTTCGGCATTCCGGTGCTGGAGGAGGCCGAGGAAGCGGAGGAGCCCGGGGCTGCCGCAGAGGCCGGGGAGACAGGGGCCGCCGGGGAGACCGGGGCAGTCGTGGAGACAGGGCTCGCGGATGCCGGGGAGCCGGCGGCAGCCGCCGGCCCGGCACGGACCCCGGGCGCCGATCCACTGGCCGGTCCCGTAGCCGAACCGGCCCCCGCACCGGTCGCCGAGGCCGCCGCCCCGGGCGCCGTACCGGCGCAGACCCGCGGGCGGGGTCCCCGTACGACCAGGAAGAAGGTCACCCTGCCCAAGGTGGCCAAGAAGTCCCTCGCCGAGAACGAGTCCTGGAGCCAAGCCCGCCTGTTCCCCGTCCCCTCCCTGAAGAGCGACCGGGAACGGGAGGTGCGCGCCACCTCGGTCCTGCTGTCGGTCATGGCGCAGGTGCCGGAGTTCGGCCGCCGCCTCACCGCCGGGTTCGGCGCGCCCGCCGGGCGGATGCAGACCTTCACCGAGGTCTCCCTCCCGCACGGGGACACTCCGCGGCGCCCCGACGGGGTGATCCGGGTGGAGCGCGCGGGCAAGCTGTGGACGGCGCTCGTGGAGACGAAGACGAACGGCAACCCGCTCAAGGCGGAGCAGGTCCAGGCGTACATGGACATCGCCGCGCGCCGCGGCTACGAGGCCGTGATCACCCTCTCCAACGACGTGGCCCTGGAGGGCCGCCCCATGGTGGAGGTGAAGGTCGACGGCCGGCGCAAGCACAAGGTCAGCCTCTGGCACCTGTCCTGGGCCGAGGTCGCCCACCAGGCGCAGCTGCTGATCCGGCACGAGGGCGTGGGCAACGCCGCGCACGCCTGGCTCCTCCAGGAGCTCCTGGAGTACCTGCGGCACGAGCAGTCGGGCTGCCACGGTTTTCAGAACATGGGCGCCGCCTGGGTGCCCGTGCGCAAGGGCATCGAGGACGAGACCCTCGGTCTCGGGGACGCCCGGACCGTGGAGGTGGTGGAGAGCTGGGAGCGGCTCATCCGCCAGGTGTGCCTGCGGCTGGGCGGGGAGCTCGGGCAGAAGGCGCTGCCGGTGCAGCGGGCCCGGCGGGGCAGTGATCCGCAGGCGCGGCGGGTGGCGGCGGCGGAGCGGCTGTGTGCGGACGGGAAGCTCTCCGCGGAGCTGCGCGTGGACGGGGCCAGCAGTGTCATCGCGGTGAGCGCCGACCTCAGGACCTCCAAGGTGCGGACGTCCGTCGACGTGCCGGCGCCGGAGGGTGCGTATCCGCTGGTCATGGTGAAGCGGCTGCTGAAGCTGCTCGACGGGGCGCCGGCGGACCTGCACGTGGAGAGTCTCCTGGAGGCGGGCCCGGGCGCCGGGGCGGGGCCGGGGAGCGGGCCGCGCGGGACGCTGGAGCGGCTGCGGCCCGAGCCGGGTGATCTGCTGCCCGCGGACGGCTCGGCCGTCGTCGGTTTCCGGCTGTCGCTGCTCAAGGGGATGGGGAGCACGCGGGGGAACACGGAGTCCGGGTTCATCCGCAGCGTGGACGATGCCGTGGAGCGCTTCTACCACGGTGTGGTGGCGCAGCTGGGACCGGTCGAGGGGCGTATCGGGCGGCGCGGCTGAGGGGTGCCCCGGGGCCACCCGGGACGTCGGGTCCGGGTGGGCCGGGGGGCGGGTGGTACCGGGGGCCGGTGGGGTCAGACGTCCGTGATGCGCAGGCCCGCGTGGGCCTTGTAGCGGCGGTTGGTGGAGATGAGGTTGGCCACCAGGGATTCGACCTGGTGGGCGTTGCGCAGGCGGCCCGCGAAGACTCCGCGCATGCCCGGGATCCGGGCGGCGAGGGCCTGCACGATGTCGGTGTCGGCGCGGACCTCGCCGAGGACCATCACGTCGGTGTCGATCTCCTCGATCGACTCGTCCTGGAGGAGGACCGCGGAGAGGTGGTGGAAGGCCGCCGTGACGCGGGAGTCCGGCAGGAGCGCGGCGGCCTGCTGGGCCGCGCTGCCCTCGTCGACCTGGAGGGCGTACGCGCCCTGCTTGTCGAAGCCGAGGGGGTTGACGCAGTCGACCACGAGCTTGCCCGCGAGCTCCTCGCGCAGCGATTCCAGGGTCTTGGCGTGGCCCTCCCACGGCACCGCGATGATCACGATGTCGCTGCGGCGCGCGCATTCCGCGTTGTCCGCGCCCTCCACCCCGAGGCCGAGCTCGTCGGCGGCGGTCCGCGCGCGGTCCGCGGCACGGGATCCGATGATCACCTTCTGCCCGGCGCGGGCGAGCCGGTAGGCCAGGCCGCGGCCCTGGTCGCCGGTGCCGCCGAGGACGCCGACGACAAGGCCGGAGACGTCGGGGAGGTCCCACGGGTCCTTGGCGGGGGCCTTCGCGGGCTGCTGGGTGCTGTCTGTGGAGGTCATGGGGGCGAGGGTAGCCGCGAGATCGTCAGAGGCGAATGCACGGACGCCGCGAGATGCCGAAGTGGGCCGGAGATGCCGAAGTGGGCGGGGGGGTGGCGGTCGGGCGGGAGATGGGGGGAACGGCTCCCGTTTGTCCCTTCCATGCGGCAGGATGCCGATATGGACGCAGTGAGAGTCGCGCTGCTGCGCGAGGTGCTCGCCGGTACGGAGTGGCCCGGCGCCGCGCGCCGGTTCGCCGGAACGCTGCGCCGGTCGGTGGTTCCGGCCGGCGGGAACCTGCTGCTGGTCGGCACCGAGCAGTACGAGCCCTGGCACCTGGCGGCGCACCTCGTCGACGAGGCCGCCTGGTCGGGACTGCCGGAGCTGGCGCCCACGCTCGTACGCCACCGGGTGCTGCCCGGTGACGCCCCGCACCTGTCGGTCGGCCTGAGCCGGCTGGAGGCGGCCCGGCGCGGTCACACCCTGCTGGTGGTGGCTCCGGAGCAGCCCGGGGACGGGCTGCTGGAGCGGGTGCACGACGCCCGGCGCGCGGGGGCGACCGTACTGTCCCTGGACGGCGGGGACGCGGATCTGGGGACGCTCGCGCACGAGGCGCTGTCCGTACCGGCCGGGGCCGCCGAGCTGGACCTGGACACGGTGCAGCACCTGGTCAGCGCGGCGGCCGGGGAGAACAGCATGCCGGTGCAGCGCGGGCCGAGGCGGTTCCGGGACCGGCTGGCGCGGCTGGCCGACCAGCTGGCCGCGCCGCCGCCCAGCCGCTGGTAGCCGGAGTCCCGGTTGGCCGGGGAGTCCCGGTTGGCCGGGGGCCCGGTTGGCCGAGGGGTCCCGGTTGGCTGCCGAGGGGTCCCGGTTGGCTAAGGGGTCCCGGTGCCCTCTTCCGTCTCGCGGGTCTTGTCGTTCCATTTGGGGTCGTTCTGCCATTCGAGATTGCGCTCCTGCGCCGTCTCCATGGCGTGGTTCGCCTCTTCGGGTGTCGCGTAGGGGCCGAAACGGTCCTTCGCAGGGCAGTCGGGGCCTTCCTCGACCTTCTTGTGGACCAGGCAGTAGTACCACTCGCCGGCTTTGCCCACCTGGCGCTTCTTGAACAGGGCCATCGTCAGGCTCCTCTCTCTGTCGCCATGCTGCCCCATACCCGCTCGATACACTCGCTCGTATGTCTGGCCAGTCGCTGCTCGTACCAGGCGAGCTCACTCCCGTCCGTTCCGTTCCCGGAAACATCCGCCGGCCCGAGTACGTGGGCAAGCCCGCGCCCACTCCGTACACCGGACCGGAGGTGCAGACGGCCGAGACCATCGAGGCCATGCGCATCGCCGGCCGGATCGCCGCCCAGGCGATGGAAGAGGCCGCCAAGCTGATCGCACCGGGGGTGACCACCGACGAGCTGGACCGGGTCGCCCACGAGTACATGTGCGACCACGGCGCCTACCCCTCGACGCTGGGCTACCGCGGTTTCCCCAAGTCCCTGTGTTCCTCCCTCAACGAGGTCATCTGCCACGGGATCCCCGACTCGACCGTCCTTCGGGACGGCGACATCGTCAACCTCGACGTGACCGCGTACATCGGCGGGGTGCACGGCGACAACAACGCCACGTACCTGTGCGGGGACGTGGACGAGGAGTCGCGGCTGCTCGTGGAGCGCACCCGCGAGGCTCTGAACCGGGCCATCAAGGCCGTACGGCCGGGCCGGCAGATCAACATCATCGGCCGGGTCATCGAGTCGTACGCGAAGCGCTTCGGCTACGGCGTCGTCCGGGACTTCACCGGTCACGGAATCAACTCGTCCTTCCACTCCGGCCTGATCGTCCCGCACTACGACAGCCCGCACGCCACCACCGTCATCGAGCCCGGGATGACCTTCACCATCGAGCCGATGCTGACCCTTGGCACCCACGAGTACGACATGTGGGAGGACGGCTGGACGGTGGTCACGAAGGACCGGAAGCGGACCGCGCAGTTCGAGCACACACTGGTGGTCACGGACACCGGGGCGGAGATCCTCACGCTGCCCTGATCCCCGGGAAAACATTCCGCGGAGGTTTTTACCGACAAGGCGTCGGGAACACATTGACTTAGGTAAGCCTAAGTAGGAGGATCGGGTGTGGCGGCACGGCCGCCGCGCCCGGCTCCCCCTTTTTCTTCCGATTCCTCGGAGGTCCGTCTTGGACGCCTTCTCCACCGTCATCCGTGTCGCCTCGCACGAGCAGCACACCGAGGCGGAGACCTCGACCTTCATGAGCGACCTGCTCGGCGGCCGCCTCGGAGTGGACGCGTACACGCGCTACACCGAGCAGCTGTGGTTCGTGTACAAGGCCCTGGAGGACGCAGCGGAGGCCCTGAAGGACGACGCCGTCGCCGGGCCGTTCATACAGCCCGAACTGATGCGCCTCGCCGAGATCGAGCGGGACCTGGCCCACCTGCGGGGTCCCGCATGGCGCGAGAGCCTGGTAGCGCTGCCCGCCACCGAGGCCTACGCGGCCCGCGTGGCCGAGTGCGCCGCCACCTGGCCCGGCGGTTACGTGGCCCACCACTACACCCGCTACCTCGGCGACCTCTCCGGCGGCCAGATCATCCGCGACAAGGCCGAGCGGACCTGGGGCTTCGCGCGCAAGGGCGACGGCGTGCGCTTCTACGTCTTCGCGGACATCTCCAACCCGGCCGCCTTCAAGCGGACCTACCGCGAGCTGCTGGACACCATCGCCGCGGACGACCTGGAGAAGCAGCGCATCATCGACGAGTGCAAGCGCGCCTTCGACTTCAACGGCGCGGTCTTCCGCGAGCTGGGCGAGCAGTTCCCGCTCAGCGCGTAGCGCCTGCGGCGGGCTGAACGGGGAAGGGGGGCGGGCCCGTCGGGCCCGGCCCCCTTCTGCGCTGCCCCCCCCCCCGGCACGAGAGGGGGACGGTGGCTGCGCCCGGGCTTCTGGGGCTCCGCCCCAGACCCCGCGCCTCAAACGCCGGCGAGGCTGGAATTGGCTCCGGCGGGGTTGGATGTGCTGCCGGCGGGGTTCGATGCGGTGTCGGCAGGGTTGGATGCGGGGTCGGCGGGGCTGGATTTGGCTCCGCCGGGGCTTGATGTGGTGCCGGCGGGGCTGGATTACGCGAAGCGGACTCGGCCGCCTACCTCGACCGTGCCGTCCGGGCCCGGGGCCGTGAGGATCTGGGAGCCCGCGCCCTGGGTGATGTTCAGGGCGCGGTTCAGTTCGGCCGTGAGCACGATCGCCGCCGAGCCGGTGGCCTCGTCCTCCGTGATCGCCCCGTCGGGTCGGCGCGGGAAACCGCGGGCGCGGATCCGGCCCGCCGCCTCGTCCTCCCAGGCCCAGGCGTACAGCCAGCCCTCGCCCGGGGGCGGGGCGGGCAGCGCGTCGACCGCGGCCGCGTCGGCGTACTGCTCGGTGCGCTTGCCCTCGACCCACTCGGGGCGGGCGGTGATCCAGGTGAACTCCCCGTCGTCGCGCACCCATACGGCGCCCGCCGGCGGCTGGAGCTCCTCGATGTCGAGCAGCCACGCCACGCCGACCAGCGGGTGCCCGGCGAAGGACATCCGGGTGCCGGGGGTGCGGATGTCGACGATCCCGCGCTCGGGATCGTCGACGAACACCGTCTCGCCGTAGCCGAGTTCGGCGGCCAGCGCCTGCCGGGACGCGTCGTCGGGGCAGGAGCGGCCGTCGCGTACGACGCCCAGCACGTTGCCGTGGCTGCCGTCACCCGCGCAGAAGACCCTCAGGACGTCGAGATCGTTCACGCGGGCATTGAAGCACGGGTCAGTTCTGGGCCGTGCGGCGCCTGCGCGCGACGAACACCGCGCCCGCGCCCGCGGCGACGATGGCGGCGGAGGAACCGAGCAGCGCGCCCGCCGGGATCTCGGAGCCGGTCGCGGCGAGGCCGCCGCCGACCGTGCCGCCGCCTCCGGTGGTGCCGGTGCCGCCGGTGCCGCCCGTGCCGGCCGGGGTGGTGGGCAGGACGGCGTCCTTGTCCACGGAGACGGTCAGGTTGACGTCGTCCGCGCGGGTCCCCACCGGGTACATGGAGCCGGTGGTGTCGTTGGCGAAGGCCGCGGAGCCCTCGGCGGTGAGCGCGGTGCGCACCGAGTTCAGGGTGAGCACGCCGTTCTTGGTCCTGTACTCGGCCTTCGAGAGGTCGAGCGTGGCGAAGGGGATGTTCGCCTTGGTCCCGGCGGCCGTCTTCACGTCCAGGATCAGGGTGCCCTTGCCGCCCTCGGCGTTGATGCGGACGTTGCCGAAGGTCATGTCGATGCCGTGGGCCGCGTACTGGAAGCGGAGGTTGCCCGCGAAGGTGGCGTTCAGCTTCCGCGCCTTGGTGTCGAGGGTGCCCTTGCCGCCGCCGAAGGCGAAGCTGTCGCCGTTCGCGACCGCGCCGTCGGTGGGGGTGATCGTGCCGCCCGCGCCCTGCACGTACTTGCGGAAGGACTCCTTGATGCCCCAGGCCAGCTTCCCGCCGAGGATCTGCTGCGGGCCGCCGGTGGCCGGGGAGCCGGTGGAGGCGGAGGGCGAGGGGGAGGCCGGCTTCGAGGGGGAGGCAGTGGCCGACGCCGAGGCCGAGGCCGTCGGGGAGGGGCTCTTCGACGGGGAGGCGGAGGCGGAGGCAGAGGCCGAGGCGGACGGGGAGGGGCTGTGGGAGGGCGGCGGCGGGAACTCCAGTACGGCGGTCAGCGGGTCGCCCGCCTTGTCCTTGTAACCGTCCGAGCCGAGGAGCTTCGCGGCGTCGGCGGTCAGGGTGGTGCCCAGGTCGGCCATCGACTGCCCGGCGAAGGCGACCTTCGCGAAGCCGACGTCCTTGGTGAGGACACCGTCCCGGGTGACGTCGATGAGCAGCAGCTTCTTGCCGGTGTCGATGCGCAGGTTGGCGAGCTTCACCTCGAAGTGGTGCGCGGCCGACGTGAAGGTGACGCTGCCCTTGAAGGCGGCGGTCACGAGGTGGGTGGCCGGGTCGTACTGGCCGGTGGCCGAGCCGAAGGTGAAGCCCTTGGCGGTCTTCTTCGCGCCGTCCGCGACGGTGATCTGGCCCTGGGCGATGGTCGTGACGTAGGTGCGGTAGCTCTCCAGGACGCCCCAGTCGAGGGTGCCGCCGAGGACCGGGATCGTCGCGGGGGCGCCCTGCGCCGCGGAGGCGGCCTGCGCGGTGCCGCTCGCCGCGGTGGCGGGCAGGACGAACGCGGTGGCGGCTATCGCGGCGGCGGTGGCCACGGCGGCGGCGAGGGCGATGGGGCGGCGGATCGATGACATGACGGGGTCTCCTGAAACGGGGGTGAAGGGAGGGGCGGTGCGGGGCCCTGCGGGGGCAGGGCAAAGCCGAGCCCCGGCGTACGGGGCCCTGCGGGGCTGGTGCGGGGGTACGGGGCTTGCGAGCCGGGCAGTTCAGTTGGCCCGGGCCCGCACGGCGGGGGTGGTACGGAGCCCGCGGGTGCGGGGCCCTGCGGGGCTTGAGCGGGAGGCGGTACGGGGACTGCCGGCCGGGCGGTCAGTTGGCCCGGGCCACACGGCGGGGGGCGTGCGAGAGGCCTTGCCGCCGGTACGGGTTCGGGTGGCGGGGTTCGGGGGTGGGGTTCGGGGGTGGGGTTCGGGGGTTCGGGTCAGCGGGTCAGCCGCGCGGAGCGGCGCCGTCACCCCCGGAGGGGCCCGGGGAGTCGGAGGCGTCAGGTGTCCCGGCGGCCGGGGCTGCGGCGCCCGGAGCCGGAGTTCCGGCGCCTGATGCTGGAGCTGCGGCCGCAGCTCCAGCGCCCGGCGTTGCCGGCGGAGTTCCGGCGCCCGGAGCCGTAGCTGCGCCCGGGGTGCCACTGCCCGCCGCCGCCCTGCTGCGCCTGCGGAGGGTCAGGTAGATCGCGGCGCCCGCGAGGGCGAGGGCGGCTGCGGTGAGGGCGGTGTACAGGGCGGTGTTCGAGGAGTTCGCCGGCTTCGCGGCGGCGGCCGGGGACGGGGCCGGTGGGGCGGCGGGGGTGGCCGTGGAGCCGAGGTTCGGGAGGGCCGGGAGCTTCGCGGTGGCGTCGAGGGCGACCGCGAGGGAGACGGGGTCCATCTCCGTGCCCGCCTTGTACATGGAGTTGAAGGCCTGGGCTCCGCCCTCGGTGAGGGTGGCGGGGGCTTCGGTGAGGGTGGCGAGGCCGCCTTCGGTCTTGAGGCCCTTGGCGTCGAACTCCACGAGCGGGACCGCGGGTTTGGTGTCCGTGCCGGTGGTGACGTCCGCGGACAGCACGCCCTTGCCGTTCTCGACCTTGGCCGTGACCTTCGCCAGCTTCAGGTCGAGGTGGGCCCCGGTGAAGTGGACGGAGCCGGCGAAGGCGGCGTCGAGGGTGCCCTTCGCCCCGTCGTAGGCGCCCTTGCCCTGCGGGAAGCGGAACAGGGCGCCGCCGTCCTGGGCGCCTTCGGCGAGTTCCCACCTGCCCTGGCCGATGGAGCCGGAGACGTACTCGCGGAAGGTGCGCCGCACGCCCCAGTCGACGGCGGCGTCGGTGAACGCCCCGGCGGCCTGCGGGGCCTGGGAGGTCTGGGAGGTCTGCGGGGTCTCCGCGGCCGGGGTGCTCGGGGCGGGCTGCTCGGCGGCCGCGGCCTTGACGTCCACGGAGAGCGAGACCGGGTCGAGCGCCGCGCCCGCCGCGTAGTAGCCGGCGAAGGCCTTGGCACCCTGGTCGGTGAGGGTGGCCGGGACGTTGGCGAGGGCGATCGGGCTGCCGCCGCCCTTCATGTCGATCCCGCCCAGGCTCAGCTTGGCGAAGGGGACTTGGGCGGCGGTGGTGACCGCTCCGCCTTCCTTGGCCTTGCTGGAGACGTCCACGTAGAGGGTGCCGCTGCCGCCGCTGATCTTGACGGTGGGGCGGCTGACGCTCATGTCCAGCTCGTAGGTGCCGTCGGCCTTCTGGTGGCCCTGGAAGGTGACGCCGCCGCTGAAGGAGGCTTCCAGGGCGCCGCTGTCCGGGTCGTAGGAGCCGTTGGCGGAGTGGAAGCGGAACAGGCTGCCGCCGGCGGTGGCGGCTCCACCCTTCAGCTTGAACGCGCCTTTCGCGATGGGACCCGTGACGTAACTCTGGAAGGAGGATTTGATGCCCCAGTCGAGTCGGCCGCCCTCCACGGTGCGGCCCGCCGCCTGGGCGGCGGTCGCCGGGAGCAGGGCTCCCAGCAGGGCCGCCAGGGTCGCCAGCAAGGCGACGGCGCGAGCACGGGCAGGTCCAGCGGACATGAATGTCCCCTCCAGGGTCTAGCGAGCGAGGTTAGGCTAACCTAAGCTACATCCGGCCAGGCGGGAAACCCCCCGGCACCCGGAACTTGAACCGTGAACCGGGACGTGTCTTCGCCAGCCACTCCCGCTCCCAGTCGGACGATCAGGACGGTGCCTTCGTGCCTACGCCCGCCGCGTCAACCCGCATGTCCCGCTTCGCCGTTGCCCTGACCTCCGTGGTCCTGGCCCTCGGCGTGAGCGCCTGCGGAGGTACGGCCGCCCCCTCCTCCCCCACCGCCGGAGCCGGCGCCCCGGCCCTCCCGGACCGGGTGGAGCCGCTCCCCCAGGCGCCCGTGCCCGCGCTCCCGGCGACCGTGGTCTCGGCCGACGGCGCCCCCGTCACCGTCACCTCGGCGGACCGGGTGATCCCGTTGACGGGCGGCCTCAGCGAGATCGTGTACAGCCTCGGGCTCGGCCCGAAGGTCGTCGCCAAGGACATCACCGCCACCTTCGAACAGGCCGCGGACCTGCCCGTGGTGACGCGGGGCCACGAGGTCTCCGCCGAGAGCGTGCTGTCGCTGCGCCCGACCCTGGTGCTGGCCGAGACCACCTCCGGCCCCGCCGAGGCGATCCGGCAGATCCGCGACGCGGGCGTCCCGCTGCTCGTGGTCGCCCCCGCCAAGTCCCTGGACGACGTGGCGAAGCGGACCGACGCGGTCGCCGCCGCACTGGGCGTCAAGGAGGCCGGTGCGCAGCTCAACCGGCGCACCGCCGACCGGATCGCCGCCGCCCGCAAGACCCTGCCCGCCTCGGGCAAGAAGCCGCGCGTGGCCTTCCTCTACCTGCGCGGCACCGCCTCCGTGTACCTGATGGGCGGCTCCGACTCCGGCGCCGGCTCCCTGCTGGAGGCGGCCGGCGCGGTGGACACGGGCCCCGAGTCGGGGCTCGGCAAGGACTTCACCCCGATCACCAGCGAGGCCCTGGCGGCCGCCGCGCCCGATGTCATCCTCGTCATGTCCAAGGGCCTGGAGTCCGTCGGCGGCGTGGACGGGCTGGTCAAGATCCCCGGCGTGGCCCAGACCCCGGCGGGGATGGACCGGCGGGTGGTCACCGTCGACGACGGGGTCCTGCTCAACTACGGTCCGCGCACCGACCAGGTGCTGACCTCCCTCATCACCCAGCTCTACGGCAAGGCCTCCTGACGTGCCCCTCTCCTACGAAGCCCCCGGGACGCCGCCCGGAGCGGATCCCCTTCCCGCTCCCGAGCGGGCGGCGCCCCGGGCCGTCCCCACCGCTGCCGGCGCACCGCCCCGGCGGCGGTGGGGTTCCGCCTGGCTCACCGGCGCGCTGGCCGCCGTACTCGTCCTGCTCGCGCTGGTGTCCGCCGGAGTGGGGGCCTACGAGATCCCGCTCGGGGAGGTCGTCGGGTCGGTGCAGCACCGCCTGGGCCTCGGGGGCGCCGCCCTCGACCGGGTCGGGGAAAGCGTGCTGTGGAACGTACGGCTGCCCCGCGTGGTGCTCGCCCTGCTCGTCGGGGGCAGCCTCGGCTGCGCCGGGGCGCTGATGCAGGGGGTGTTCGGCAATCCCCTCGCCGAGCCCGGGGTCATCGGGATCTCCGCGGGCGCGGCCGTCGGTGCGGTCGCGGCGATCGGGCTGGGCCTGAGCTTCTTCGGCAACTGGACCATCACCGCCTGCGCGTTCGCCGCGGGGCTGATCACCGTGGGCGCCGTCTACCTGCTCTCCCGCAACGGAGGCAGGACCGAGGTCGTCACCCTCATCCTGACCGGCATCGCCGTCAACGCCTTCGCGGGCGCCCTGATCGGCCTGTTCGTCTTCTTCGCGGACAGCGGCCAGGTCAACCAGATCACCTTCTGGCAGCTCGGCTCCCTGGCCCAGGCCACCTGGCCGAAGGTGCTGGCCGTCCTGCCCTGCGCGCTGGCCGGCCTGCTGGCCGCCCCCTTCTACGCGGGCAAACTGGACCTGCTGTCCCTCGGCGAGCGCCCCGCCCGGCACCTCGGCGTCGACGTGGAGCGGCTGCGGCTCGCGCTGATCCTGGTCGTCGCGCTGCTCACCGCGGCGGCGGTCGCCGTGGCCGGGATCATCACCTTCGTCGGGCTGCTCGTACCGCACCTGCTGCGCATGGCCAACGGTCCGGGGCACCGCTTCCTGGTGCCGGGCAGCGCGCTCGCCGGAGCCGTGGTGCTGGTGGCCGGGGACCTGGCCGCGCGGACCCTCGCCCAGCCCGCCGAGCTGCCGCTCGGCGTCCTGACCGCCCTGCTCGGCAGCCCGTTCTTCTTCTGGCTGCTGCGCCGCACCCGTCGCAAGCAAGGAGGCTGGGCATGAGCGTCCGGTTCCGGTCCGGCCTCGCATTCCGCAGGAGCCGGCGCAGCGTTCCCGCCCGGCCGGGCCCCGGCGCGCCGCTCGCCGAGGTCACGGAGCTGCGCCTGCGGCTCGGCGGGCGCGAGGTGCTCGCCGGGATCGGGCTGACCGTGCGCGCCGGGGAGGTGCTGGCCCTGGTCGGACCGAACGGAGCCGGCAAGTCCACCCTGCTGGCGGCCCTGTCCGGGGACCTGGCGGCCACCTCCGGGGAGGTGCTGATCGACGGCCGCCCGGTGGGCGGCTGGCCGGCTCCCGAGCTGGCCCTGCGCCGGGCCGTGCTCCCCCAGTCGGCCGAACTGGCCTTCCCCTTTCCCGTGGCGGACGTCGTACGGATGGGCCGGGCCCCCTGGGCGGGCACCGGCTCGGCCGACGGCGACGAGGAGGCGGTGGCCGGCGCCATGGCCGCCACCGAGGTGACGGGCTTCGCGGCCCGCCCGTTCTCGGGACTCTCCGGCGGTGAGCGGGCCCGGGTCGCGCTGGCCCGCGTACTGGCCCAGGGGGCCCCGCTGCTGCTGCTCGACGAGCCGACGGCGGCCCTGGACCTGCGCCACCAGGAGCTGGTGCTGCGGATCTGCCGGGACCGGGCGGCGGCCGGGGACGGGGTCGTGGTGGTCCTGCACGACCTGGGGCTGGCCGCGGCGTACGCGGACCGGGTCGCGGTGCTGCACGAGGGCCGGATCGCGGTGGACGGCCCGCCGGCGGAGGTGTTCGAGGACGGATTGCTGAGCCGGGTCTACCGCCAGCCGGTGGAGGTCCTGCCGCACCCGCGCACCGGGGCGCCGCTGGTGGTCCCCGTGCGGGACGGCGGGCCGGAGGAGGCCGGAGCGGACCGTTCCGCCGTACGGAACGGCCGGCTGGGCTTGACCTCGGCTTGACCCGGTCATGGGGTCGGCGTGGGGCACCCGTGACGGCCCCGTGTCCCGCCCCGGAAGGTGTGGGCTGAATCACTGGACGTGCGGGTATTGGTCAGGTAAGCCTCGGTTAAGTTAGGTCCGCCTCACCGGCCGCCCCCACCCGATCGGGGCGGTCGTCTGCCGAACGCCAGACTGCCCAGGAGCCCCCTATGCGCCCCGTCCGCCTCACCGTCGTCACCGCGGCCGCCGTCGTGGCCGCCCTCACCGCGGTCACCGGCTGCTCCGAGAAGAGCGACGCGTCCGGCGACGGCACCATCAAGGTGGCGGCCTCCGACTCCGCCTGCGAGGTCTCCGCCAAGGAGTTCCCCGCGGGCAAGGTCGCCTTCGAGGTCGAGAACAAGGGCTCCAAGGTCACCGAGCTCTACGTCCTGTTCCCGGACGACCGCATCGTCGCCGAGCGCGAGAACATCGGCCCCGGCACCAAGGCCACCATCACCGCCGAGCTCAAGGCGGGCGACTACGAGATCGCCTGCAAGCCCGGCATGAAGGGCGACGGCATCCGCCAGACCGTGAAGGTCACCGGAGCGGGCACCGCCGAGAAGCGCAGCCCCGAGGCCGACGCCGCGGTCGCCGCGTACCGCAAGTACGTGCAGGAGCAGGCCGACGAGACCATCCCCAAGGCGCAGGCCTTCGCGGACGCGGTCAAGGCCGGCGACCTGGAGGCCGCGAAGAAGGCGTACGCCCCCTCGCGCATCGGCTGGGAGCGCACCGAGCCGGTCGCCGAGTCCTTCGGTGACATCGACCCGAAGGTCGACGTCCGCGAGGACGGCCTGGAGGCCGGCCAGGACCCGGAGAAGGACTGGACCGGCTGGCACAAGCTGGAGAAGTCCCTCTTCGAGGGCAACAAGATCGACGACGCGGACAAGAAGCTCGCCGAGACCCTGATGGCCGACCTCACCGTGTGGCAGAAGAAGGTCGGCCAGGCGGAGATCACCCCCACCTCGATGGCGAACGGCGCCAAGGAGCTCCTCGACGAGGTCGCCACCGGCAAGGTGACGGGCGAGGAAGAGCGCTACAGCCACACCGACCTGGTCGACTTCAAGGCCAACGTCGAGGGCGCGGAGAAGGCCTTCGAGCTGCTCAAGCCGATCACCTCGAAGACGGACCCGGCGCTCACCACCGAGCTGGAGAAGCAGTTCGCGGCGCTGACCAACCTGCTGGAGAAGTACCGCCCGAACAAGGCCGCCTACGAGTTCACCTCGTACGACAAGGTCGGCGAGGCCGATCGCAAGGAGCTGTCCGACGGCGTCAACGCGCTGGCCGAGCCGCTCTCGAAGCTCGCCGCCGCGGCCGCGAAGTAACTCCGGAACAGCAGAGCAGGCGGGAGACCTCACATGAGCGAGCCGGTGTCCGGGCAGCAGCCCGCGTCGCAGGACGCAGCGCAGGGCGCGCCCGAAGGCGCGTCGGAGCAGACGGGTTCCGGTGCGCCCTCGCGCCGGACCGTCCTCGGCTGGGGCGGAGCGGGCCTCGCGCTCGGCGCCGCGGCGGCCGGCGGTACGGCCGTCGCCCTGAACTCCGGCTCCGACATGGTCTCGGCGGCCTCGGCCGGCGCGGCCGTGCCGTTCCACGGTGAGCACCAGGCCGGCATCGCCAGTGCCGTCCAGGACCGCCTGCACTTCGCCGCCTTCGACGTGAAGACGAAGGACCGCGCCGAGCTGGTCCAGCTCCTCAAGGACTGGACCCAGGCAGCCCGCCTGATGACCGCCGGCCAGCCGGTCGGCGAGGGCGGCTACGGCGGACTTCCCGAGGCCCCGCCGGACGACACGGGCGAGGCGCTGGGCCTGAAGGCCTCCCGCCTCACCCTGACGATCGGTTTCGGGCCGGGCCTGTTCGCCAAGGGCCGCTTCGGCCTGGAGGGCAAGCGCCCGGAAGCCCTGATCGACCTGGAGCAGTTCCCCGGCGACAACCTCGACCCGGCCCGCTCCGGCGGCGACCTGTGCGTGCAGGCCTGCGCCGACGACCCGCAGGTCGCGGTGCACGCCATCCGCCAGCTCGCCCGCATCGGCTTCGGCAAGACGGCGGTGCGCTGGTCGCAGCTGGGCTTCGGCAAGACCTCGTCGACCACCCCGGACGCGCAGACCCCGCGCAACATGATGGGCTTCAAGGACGGCACCCGGAACGTCTCGGGCACCGACAACGCGGCCCTGGCCAAGCACGTGTGGGTCGGCGCCGAGGACGGCAGCGACTGGCTGACCGGTGGCTCGTACCTGGTGGCCCGGCGCATCCGGATGCACATCGAGACCTGGGACCGGACCTCCCTGCAGGAGCAGGAGGACGTCTTCGGCCGCGACAAGGGCGAAGGCGCCCCCGTCGGCAAGTCGAAGGAGCGCGACGAGCCGTTCCTGAAGGCGATGAAGCCGGACGCGCACGTGCGTCTCGCCCACCCGGACAGCAACAGCGGCGCGACGATCCTGCGCCGCGGCTATTCCTTCACCGACGGCACGGACGGGCTGGGCCGGCTCGACGCGGGCCTGTTCTTCCTGGCCTACCAGCGCGACGTCCGCAAGGGATTCGTCCCGCTCCAGCGGAACCTGTCGAAGAACGACTCGCTCAACGAATACATCCAGCACGTGGGTTCGGCCGTCTTCGCCGTCCCGCCGGGCGTCCGCGACAAGGACGACTGGTGGGGCCGGACGCTGTTCGCGTAGGGGACGAGGAGAACCGAAGTGTTCAGCAACTATCTGATCGGACTGCGCGAGGGGCTGGAAGCCAGCCTCGTCGTCTGCATCCTCATCGCCTACCTGGTCAAGACCGGGAACAAGGACAAGCTGACGCCGCTGTGGCTGGGCGTCGGCCTGGCCGCCGCCCTGTCCCTCGCCTTCGGCGCGGGCCTGGAGTTCGGCACGCAGGAACTGACCTTCAAGGCCCAGGAGGCCATCGGCGGCAGCCTGTCGATCATCTCCGTGGGGCTGGTCACCTGGATGGTCTTCTGGATGAAGCGCACCGCGCGGAACATGAAGTCCGAACTCCAGGGCAAGCTCGACGCGGCGCTCGCGATGGGCACCGGCGCGCTGGTGACCACGGCGTTCCTGGCCGTCGGCCGGGAGGGCCTGGAGACCTCGCTGTTCGTGTGGCGCTCGGTGCACGCGGCCGGGAACGGCGCGGGCCCGCTGATCGGCGTGCTGCTCGGCATCGGCTCGTCGATCGTCCTGGGCTGGCTGTTCTACCGGGGCGCGCTGACGATCAACCTGTCGAAGTTCTTCACGTGGACCGGCGCCATGCTGGTCGTGGTCGCCGCGGGCGTGCTCGCGTACGGCGTCCACGACCTCCAGGAGGCGGACTTCCTGCCGGGGCTGGCGAACAAGGCCTTCGACATCAGCGAGACGATCGCGCCGGACAGCTGGTACGGGACCCTGCTCAAGGGCACCTTCAACTTCCAGCCGGACCCGACGGTGCTCCAGGCCGTCGTATGGGCCCTCTACCTGGTCCCGGTGCTCGCCCTGTTCCTCGTCGGATCTCCGGCCAGGCGCAGCAAGCCGGAGCCGAAGCCGGAGCCGAGCAACTCCTGACTCACCCCAGCCTGTCGCATCACCCCAGCCTGTCGATTCACCACAGCCTGTCGATCGTCCCCGGGTAGAGGGGGACGCGGATGCCGGTGAAGGCCGCGCGGACCCGGTCCGCGCGGCCTTCGCCGTCCCCGGCGCGGGCGGGGAACGCCCCGAGCACCGTCTTGCCGAGGCCCGGGGCGTCCGTGGCGAGGGGCTCCGCGGGGGTGCCGCCGACCAGGACCGTGCCGGGCAGCACCTCGAAGCCGGCCGCCTCGTAGAAGGGGACCAGCTCCGGGTCGCAGCTGAACAGCGCCAGGTCCACCGCCGGATCGGCGTCGAGCAGGGCGCGGGCCGCCGCCACCAGTCGGCTCCCGTGGCCCCGGCCCCGTACGTCGGCCCGGGTCACCACGCCGCTCAGCCCGGCCGCGCGGTACGTGTGCCCGTCCGCGAGCCGGACCGGCTTGTGCAGGAGCGCCAGGCAGGCGGCGACCCGCCCGTCGGCGTCCAGCAGCAGCACCGCGCGCGGGGCCAGCGCCGGGTCGTGGCCGGGGGACGACCCGGGCCAGGCCTGCGCCTCCAGGGCCGCCACCTGTGCGGCGAGCCCGGGGGGCAGGACCTCGTACGGCGCGTACGTCTCGGTCCGCACTACGGGATCAGCGCCCCCGCGCCGCCCACCCGGACCCGGGAGTCGCCCGAGCGGAGCTCGACGGTCAGGACGCCGGGGCGGCCCATGTCCTCGCCCTGGTGGAGGGTCAGGACGGCGTCGGCCGGGACCAGGCCGAGCTCGCGCGCGTACGCCCCGAAGGCGGCCGCGGCCGCGCCGGTCGCCGGGTCCTCGACGACGCCGCCGACCGGGAAGGGGTTGCGCACGTGGAACCGCGCCGGGCCCGCCCGGAACACGAGCTGCGCGGTGACCAGGTCGAGGCGCCGCATCAGCGCTTCCAGCCGGGCGAAGTCGTAGTCGAGGTCCGCGAGCCGGGCCCGGGTGGCGGCGCCCAGCACCAGGTGGCGTGCGCCGGCGTAGGCGATCCGCGGCGGGAACGCCGGATCCAGGTCGGCGGCCGGCCAGCCCAGCGCGGCCAGCGCCTCGGCGAGGTCGGCCGGGTCCAGCTCCTCGGTGTGCGGCTCCACGCTCGTCAGGGTGGCGCGCAGACCGCCGCCCTCGCGGGTCACCGACACCGGCACGGTGCCCGCCCGGGTCGCGAACAGCAGCTCGCCGGGGCCGACCCGCTCGCCGAGCGCGACGGCGGTGGCCACGGTGGCGTGCCCGCAGAACGGGACCTCGACCTTCGGGCTGAAGTAGCGCACGGAGAACGCCCGCCCCGGCTCCCCGCCGAGACCCTGGGGCGCAGCGGTGAGGAAGGCCGTCTCGCTGTAGCCCAGTTCGGCGGCGATCTCCAGCATCGCCGCCTCGTCGAGACCGCTCGCGTCGAGCACGACCCCGGCGGGGTTTCCGCCTTCGGGATCGTCGGAGAAGGCGGTGTAGCGCAGCACTTCGATCGTCATGACCGGCACAACCCCGGAGCCCCGGTGATCATTCCCGCCGGTCGGCCGGGCCCGATGTGCGGTCAGCCGGGCCCGCTGTGCCGTCGGCCGCGCCCGCTGTGTGGTCAGCCGCGCCCGCTGTGTGGTCAGCCGCGCCCGATGTACGGCATCGCGGTCGCCATCACCGTCGCGAACTGCACGTTCGCCCCGAGCGGGAGCTCCGCCATGTGCAGCACGGTGCGGGCCACGTCGGCCGCGTCCATGACGGGCTCCACCGCGAGCTGCCCGTTGGCCTGCATGATCCCGGTCTGCATCCGTTCGGTCATCTCGGTGGCCGCGTTGCCGATGTCGATCTGCCCGCACGCGATCCCGTAGGGGCGTCCGTCCAGCGACAGGGACTTCGTCAGGCCGGTCATGGCGTGCTTGGTCGCGGTGTACGCGATCGAGTTCGGCCGGGGCACGTGCGCGGAGATGGAGCCGTTGTTGATGATGCGGCCGCCCTGCGGGTCCTGCGCCTTCATCACCCGGAAGGCGGCCTGCACGCAGAGGAAGGAGCCGGTCAGGTTGACGTCGACGACCGAGCGCCAGGCCTCGTAGGAGATGTCCTCCAGCGGGACTCCGGCCGGGCCGAAGGTGCCGGCGTTGTTGAAGAGCAGGTCGACCCGCCCGTAGCGCTCGCGCACCGTCTCGAAGAGCGCGGCCACGTCGTCCGGGTCGCTCACGTCGGCCGGAACGCAGAGCACGTCGGCTCCGGGGGCGGCGGCCCGCGCGGCTGCGGCGGTCTCCTCCAGGGGCCCGGTCCGGCGGCCCGCGACGGCCACCGACCATCCGGCGGCGGCCAGGGTCAGCGCCACGGAGCGGCCGATCCCCGAGCCGGCTCCGGTCACTACGGCGATCTTCTTCACGCTTGCGTTCATGGGGCCGCAGGCTACGTCACAGGGCGCTTCGGTCCCGGAATGTTCCGACAGCTGAGAACATGGGGCCATCAGGGGGTGTGAAGACACGATAAGAAGACTGGAGTTCCGTATGCCGGAGCGAGGCCACGCGACAGCGCCCTCGAAGGACTCGTCGACGAAGGCGAATCCCTCCCCCCTCACCACCACCGCTCCCCTGACGGCGGCCCGCCGGACGGGACTGCTCGTCACCTTCATCCTCGGCGGGCTCAGCGCACTGCCCCCGCTGTCCATGGACATGTACCTGCCGGCCCTGCCGACGGTGACCACGGCCCTGGACAGCCCGGCCGCGACCGTCCAGCTCACCCTGACCGCCTGCCTCGCCGGCATGGCCCTCGGCCAGCTGGTGATCGGCCCGATGAGCGACAAGTGGGGCCGCCGGCGCCCCCTCCTCACCGGCATGGTCGTCTACGTCCTCGCCACCGCCATCTGCGCCTTCACCCCGACCGTCGAGCTGCTGATCGCCTTCCGGCTGCTCCAGGGGCTGGCCGGCGCGGCCGCGATCGTCATCGCGCGTGCCGTCGTGCGCGACCTGTACGACGGGGTCGAGATGGCCCGGTTCTTCTCCACGCTGATGCTCATATCCGGCGTGGCACCGATCATCGCCCCGCTCATCGGCGGCCAGGTGATGCGCTTCGCCGACTGGCGCGGGGTGTTCCTCGTCCTCACCGTCGTGGGGGCCCTGCTGACCCTCCTGGTCTGGCGCAGGCTCGGCGAGACCCTGCCGCCCGAGCGGCGCCAGACCGGCGGCGTCGGCGCCGCGCTGCGGACCATGCGCGGACTGCTCGCCGACCGGGTCTTCACCGGCTACACGCTCGCCGGCGGCTTCGCCTTCGCGGTGCTGTTCGCGTACATCTCCGCCTCGCCGTTCGTCGTGCAGGAGATCTACGGTGCTTCGGCCCAGACCTTCAGCCTGCTGTTCGGCGTCAACTCCCTCGGCCTGATCGCGGTGGGCCAGATCAACGGCAAGCTGCTGGTCGGCCGGGTCAGCCTGGACAAGGTCCTGGGGTACGGGCTCGCGGTCATCACGACGGCCTCGGTCGCCCTGCTCCTCATGACCTCCGGGGTCTTCGGCGAGGTCGGGCTCTTCCCGATCTGCGCCGGGCTGTTCGTCCTGATGTCCGCGATGGGCCTGGTCCTGCCGAACACCAACGCGCAGGCCCTGATGCGCGCCCCGCACGCGGCCGGCTCGGCCTCCGCCCTGCTCGGCACCTCCTCCTTCCTGGTCGGAGCCGTGGCCTCCCCCCTGGTCGGGATCGCGGGCGAGGACACGGCGGTACCGATGGCCCTGGTCCAGGTGACCTGCTCCTTCCTGGCGGTCTTCTGCTTCGTCGTCCTGTGCCGCCCGTGGAGCGCCGGCTCCGCGCCGAAGCCGCCGACGGCGCAGCAGACGGCGGCCTGAGCGTCCGGCGCCGGGGGGGGGGGGGGGGGGGGGGGGCCGCCCCCCCCCCCCCCCCCCCCCGGGCGGGGCGGGGGGGGGGGGGGGGGGCGCCCCCCCCCCCCAAGGGGTCCGGGCGCAGCCCGGGGAACGGGCGAAGGGCGGGTAGGGGACTTCGCCCCG
>NZ_JBITDL010000044.1:0-27488 GCF_044454225.1 Streptomyces sp. NPDC051563 | reverse complement strand
GCGCTTACCCCCGCCGGGCCCCCGGCGGGGGGCCTTGTGCGGGCGCCGGGGGGGGGGGGCGGGGGCGGGGGCCGGCCCCCCCCCCCGGCCCGGCGTCGGGCCTGCCCCGGCCCCGTAAACTTGGCGGGTGAACGACACCGCCACCACCACCGCCGAAACCCTGCGCAGCGCCCTCGCCGGGCTGCTCGAAGGCCTCCCGCAGAAGCAGGCCACGGCCGCCGTGGAGCGGCTGATCGCCAACTACCGGGGCACGATCCCGACCAACACCCCCGTGCTGCGCAACCGCTCCGACGTGGCCGCGTACGCGGCGTACCGGATGCCCGCCACCTTCGAGGCCGTACGGTCCGCCCTGGACGGGCTCGCCGAGGCGGCCCCGGGCTGGGCCCCGGCCTCGCACGTGGACGTGGGCGGCGGCACCGGCGCGGCGGCCTGGGCGGCGGACGCCACCTGGGGCGGGCCGCGCGAGACGGCGGTACTGGACTGGGCGGATCCGGCCCTGGTGCTCGGCAAGGAGCTGGCCGCGGCCTCCTCCTCCGCCGCGCTGCGGGCCGCCGAGTGGCGGCAGAGCATCATCGGGGCGGGGATGACGCTGCCCGCGACGGACCTGGTGACGGTCTCGTACGTTCTGGGCGAGCTGACCCCGGAGGCCCGCCGCGAGGTGGTCGCCGAGGCGGCGCGGGCCGGTCAGGCCGTGGTGCTGATCGAGCCGGGCACGCCGGAGGGGTACCTGCGCATCCGTGAGGCCCGCGACCAGCTGATCGAGGCCGGGCTGCACGTCGCCGCCCCGTGCCCGCACGACGGGACCTGCCCCATCGAGGTCGGCAAGGACTGGTGCCACTTCTCGGCCCGGGTCAGCCGGTCCTCCCTGCACCGTCAGGTCAAGGGCGGCTCCCTCTCCTACGAGGACGAGAAGTTCAGCTACGTGGCCGCCACCCGCTTCCCGGTGGAGCCGGCCGCCTCCCGGATCACGCGCAGGCCGCAGATCCGCAAGGGGCTGGTCCTGCTGGAACTGTGCGGACCCGAGGCCGAGGGACAGACCAAGGTCAACGTGACCAAGCGCCACGGCGACCTGTACAAGGCCGCGCGCAACGCCGACTGGGGCCAGGAGTGGCCGCCCCCGCAGGGGGACTGACGTCCTGGGGCCCGGACCCGCGAGGGGCCCGGGCCCGTCGGGACCCGCCGCCCGCCGGGGCGGCTAGGGCCTCAGCTCCTGCGTGCAGCACTTCACGCTGCCGCCGCCCTTGAGCAGCTCCCCCAGGTCCATCGGGACCGGCTCGAACCCCCGCGCCCGCAGGGGTGCGAGGAGTCCGGTCGCCTCCTGCGGGAGCAGCACGTGCCGGCCGTCCGAGACCGCGTTGAGCCCGAGGGCCGCCGCGTCCTCGGCCCGCGCGATCAGCGCGTCGGGGAAGAGCCGGCGCAGGACCGCCCGGCTGCCCTCGGAGAAGGCCTCCGGGTAGTACATGATCTCGTCGCCGTCGAGCACGGACAGGGCCGTGTCCAGGTGGTAGTAGCGCGGGTCGACCAGGTCGAGGCCGATGACCGGACGGCCGAAGAACTCCTGGGCCTCGTCGTGCGAGAGCGGGCTGGAGCGGAAGCCCCGCCCGGCCAGGATGTAGGTGGCGGTGACGGCGAAGTCGCCCTCGCCCTCGTTGACGTGGGACGGCTCGTGGACGTCGCGGAAGCCGTGCCCGCGGAACCAGTCGAGGTGGATCTCCGCCTCGGCGGCCCGCTCGGGGTAGGCGAACCGCGCGCCCAGCACCCGGCCGTCGACGACGAGCGCGCCGTTCGCGGCGAACACCATGTCGGGCAGTCCCCGGTCGGGGACGAGGGTCTCGACGGTGTGGCCGAGGGCCAGGTAGCGGTCGCGGAGGTCCTCCCACTGGGCCATGGCCAGGGGCAGGTCCACCGGTTTCGTGGGGTCCATCCACGGGTTGATGGAGTACGTGACCTTGAAGTGCGCGGGTGGGCACATCAGGTAGCGCCGGGGTGTGGCGTCTCTGTGCAACGAAGGCTCCTCACGGTGATGAGAAGAGAATCGTCCCTCCTCGGCGAGGACGGCGCAGTGAACTGATTGGGTGGTTTCCTGAACGGCTGAAAGACGAGCGGTTCGTGGTTGATAAGTTGCCGAAATGAGCTCCAGTCCCCTCCCCGAACCCGGTACCGGTTCCGGTCCCGCCTCCGCACCCCGGCCCCCGGACGCCACACGGCGCAGCGACCGCTCGCGGCGGGCCATCCTGGATGCGGCGCTCGCCCTGGTGGGGGAGGTCGGCTACAACAAGCTGACCATCGAGGCCATCGCCGCCCGCGCCGGAGTCGGCAAGCAGACCATCTACCGCTGGTGGCCGTCGAAGGCCGCCGTCCTGCTCGACGCCTCGCTCGCGCTCGCCGGGGACGCGCAGCCCGAGGGGGCGTGGCGCTTCCCCGACACCGGGGATCTGGCCGCCGACCTGAAGTCCGTACTGCGGGCGACCGTGGACGAGTTCGCCGACGAGCGGTACGCGGCCCCCGCGCGGGCCCTGACGGCGGCCGGCGCCACCGATCCCGAGCTCGGGGCGCGCTTCACCGAGCAGCTGCTGGAGCCCCAGCTCGCCCTGTACGAGGAGCGGCTGCGGTCGGCCCGGGAGGCCGGGCAGCTCCCGCCGGAAACCGATCTGCGGCTGACCGTCGAAATGCTCCTCGGACCTCTGACCTACCGCTGGCTGCTGCGCACGGCGCCGCTGACGCACGCATTCACGGATGCGCTGGTGGACGCGGTGCTGGGCGGGGCCGGGGCGGGGGCCGGAGCCGGGTGGGATAAGTCATGACCCCCTGATGGCCGAGAACATATGGCCGATTTCTATGGTTATGTGGGACTCCTGGTCGGGGGGTGCGGTCACCCGGCGCCCAGGATGGTGGGAACATGTGAGGGTCTGCCGGGGCAACGGTGTAGGTGAGGGGATAGATGGGGTCTGAGTCGGGCCGCGTCAAACGCGGCGAGCAGAGCAGGATTTCCCAGTGGCTGCGCCGCAAGCCCAAACCCGACGCCGAGGACCCCGCACGCGAACGCGAAGCCCTGCTGCTGGCCGTCGCCGCCGCGGGTCTGCCCATCTCGCCCGCCGCGCATCCGGCCGGCTACCGGTGCTCGTGCGACCGGATCGGCTGTCCGACGCCCGCGCGACACCCCATCTCCTTCGCCTGGCAGACGCAGTCCACGACGGACCGCGCACAGGTCGAACGCTGGGCCCGCGACCAGCCCGCGGCCAACTTCATCACCGCGACGGGCATGGTCCACGACGTACTGGACGTCCCCCTCGAAGCCGGGCACAGCGCGCTGGAACGCCTGCTCGCCGCCGGCATCGAGGTCGGCCCGGTCGCCGAGTCCGGCGGTACGGGCGACCAGGCCCGGATGCTCTTCTTCACCGCGACCCGGGGAACCCCCGAGGACGAGGACGAGTGGTGGCCCTGCGAGCTGGACTGCCACCCCGAGACGATGGACGAGCACCCGGGGCTGCGATGGCACTGCCGGGGCAGCTACGTCCTGGTGCCGCCGGCCGCGCTGCCGGGGGACCTCGCGGTGACCTGGCTCCGCGGTATGGAGCATCCGCTGGTCGATCCGCTGACCCTGCTGGAGACCCTCACGGACGCGTGCGCCACCTATGCGGGCGCCTCGGACCATGCGCCGGCCGCGGTGGCCTGGCCCCTGGGGCGCTGAGCGGCCGGCCGCTGCGCGGGGCCTGTCCCCTACCCGCCCTTCGCCCGTTCCCCGGGCTGCGCCCGGACCGCTTCTGGGGCTCCGCCCCAGACCCCGGTCCTCAAACGCCGGACGGCTGAAGATGCCCGGCCGCGGCACCTCGTTCCGTCAGTGGATCTGGGTGACGACCACGTCGAGGGACCAGGCCTTGCCCGGCTTCGTCGGTGTTTCGGCCTCCACCGTGAAACCGAGATCGCGCAGGGCCGTCACCAGCTCCGCCGGGGACGCGGGGACCGCGCCCGCCGACAGGAGGTCGCGGACCAGGCGGCCCTTGGTGGCCTTGTTGAAGTGGCTCACCACCGACCGCTTCTCCACACCGTCGACCACCTGGGAGTGCAGCACGCGGACCGTGGCCGTGCGCCCCGCCACCTCCCCCTTCGGCTTCCACGCGGCCGCGTACGCCGAGGACCGCAGGTCCAGGACCAGGCCCTGGCCGGCCGCCGCCGGCATCACCGAGGCCATCGGTTCGCGCCAGAACGCGCCCAGCGCCCCCAGCCCCGGCAGCTTCACGCCCATCGAGCAGCGGTAGGAGGGGATGCGGTCCGCGATGCCGACCGCTCCCCACAGGCCCGAGAAGACCAGCAGGGAGTCCGCGGCCAGGGAAGCCGCCGCCGGCGTCAGCGTCGACAGGCCCAGCGCGTCGTACAGGACGCCCGTGTAGATCTCCCCGGCCGGGCGGGCGACAGCCGTCGGCAGTTCCGCGTTCTTGGCGACCTCGCCGCGCAGGCCCTCGCTCAGGCCGAGCACCTCGCGGGCCTTCAGCTCGTCGCCCACGCACAGCTCGACCAGTTCCTCCAGCACCGCGGCGCGGGCCGCGGCCAGCCCCGGCAGCGAGAGCGTCTCCGGCTTCAGCGGTGCGCCGGAGCCGCCGGCGGCCTTTCCTTCGGACGGCGGCAGCAGCACGAGCACGGTGGTTCTCCTTCGGACGGGCACGGCACAGCGGCGGGGGTGCGGCCCCCGACCAGGGTAGACGGCTCGCCGTGCCGTCCGGGCCCAGCGCCCATAGGCTCGGCTCATGCCACGCCGTCACATGATCATGACCTGCGCAGACGGGGCTGCTCTGCGGACCGCGCTGCGCGAACTGCGGACGAAGCTGGGGGTGCCGGAGGAGTTCCCGGCGCCCGTGCTCGCCGAGGCCGAGCGGGCGGTACGCAGCCCCCTCCTGCCGGATGCCGACGCCACCGACCTCCCCTTCTTCACGATCGATCCGCCGACGTCCCGCGATCTGGACCAGGCCATGCACCTGGCGAAGCGCCCCTCCGGCGGTTACCGGGTCCACTACGCCATCGCCGACGTCGCCGCCTTCGTCACCCCCGGCGGCGCCCTCGACGCCGAGGCGCACCGCCGGGTCACCACCCTCTACTTCCCCGACGAGAGGGTCCCGCTGCACCCGGCCGTGCTCTCGGAGGGCGCCGCGAGCCTGCTCCCCGACCAGACCTGCCCGGCCCTGCTGTGGCGGCTCGACCTGGACGCCGAGGGGCGGGTGGAGAGCACCGAGGTCCGCCGGGCGCTCGTGCGCAGCCGGGCCAAACTCGACTACGACGGCGTCCAGAAGGCCATCGACTCGGGCACCGCCGAGGAGCCGGTGGCCCTGCTGAAGGACATCGGGCGGCTGCGCGAGGCTTTGGAGGCGGAGCGCGGGGGGATCTCGCTGGACGTGCCCGAGCAGGAGATCGTCGAGCACGGGGGCACGTACGGGCTGGCCTACCGGGCTCCGCTGCCGGCCGACGGCTGGAACGCGCAGATCTCCCTGATGACCGGCATGGCCGCCGCCGATCTGATGCTCGCCGCCGGGACCGGCATCCTGCGGACCCTGCCGACCGCTCCCGACGGTGCCGTCGGGCGGCTGCGCCGGGCGGCGAAGGCCCTGCGGATCGAGTGGCCGCACCACGTCCCGTACGCGGAGCTCGTGCGCGGGCTCGATCCGCACCGGCCCGACCACGCCGCCTTCCTCCAGGAGTGCACGGCCCTGCTGCGCGGCGCCGGCTACACGGTGTTCACCGGCGGCGAGACCCCGGACCCCGTCCTGCACGCCGCGGTCGCGGCCCCGTACGCCCACTGCACCGCGCCGCTGCGCCGGCTCGTCGACCGGTACACGGGCGAGCTGTGCGTGGCGGCCGTCGCGGGGGCCGAACCTCCGGGGTGGGTGCTGGAGGCGCTCGGCGCCCTGCCGAAGGAGATGGCGGACGGGACCCGGCTGGCGAACTCCGCGGAGCGGGAGTCCGTGGACCTGGTGGAGGCGGCGCTGCTCAAGGACCGTGTCGGGGAGGTCTTCGAGGCGACGGTGATCGACGTCAAGGACCACGAGCCGCTGGTCGGCACGGTCCACCTGGAGGACCCGGCGGTGATCGGCCGCGTGGAGTCCACGGCGCGGCCGCTCCCGCTGGGCGAGCGGATCCGGGTCCGGCTGACGGAGGCGGACCCGGGCCGGGCGAAGGTGCTCTTCGCGCCGGTCTAGGCCGTCTCTTTCGGATCTTGTCGGCCGAGCCCGCGGCGTCGGGTGCCGTGCCCGGGCGTGCTGCCGGGGCGTTCGCGTACCGGGCGTACGTGGTCGCCCCGGCAGTGCGGCCGGGCGCGGTGCCGGGCGTCGCGGGCCCGGCAAGATCCGGAAGAGACGGCCTAGACCGGCAGCGCTGATTCCCCTCGTGATGGTCTCCGGTACGGACACGTTCCGAAACCGGGGCCGGGCCCGCCGGGAGGGCGGCGGACGGGATCCGCCGCCGGGCCGCTCTGGTCATCGTTCACCCTGACCTGCCATCATCGGCCGACCGCGCGGTATCACCGGCCGCGCAACTGCGGGGAGAGGGACCGGGCATGGGATCGGTCGACGCCTTCGACGTTTGTACGATGCCGGCCGCCACCGCGGGCAGACGCTCGGCCCGCCGTCGCCCGCCGGCCGCCGCACTGAGACCGATGATTCTCAACTACACCGGCTTCCACACCGAGTTCACCTCGCCGAGGCGCCGGCTGGAGCTGCCCACCGGCTGCGTGACGCTGGTCTTCAGCTTCTCCGAGGGCCTGTGGGTCTCCCGTACGGAGGATCTCGCCGCGGCCCGGCTGCGGCCCGTGGCCCGGGCCATGATCAGCGGCCCGCGCACGGTGCCGGCGATCGGGGTGCACTCGGGGGTCGTGCACGGGCTGGAGGTGAACATGACCCCGCAGGGCTGCTACCGGCTGTTCGGCGTCCCGATGTGGCACTTCGAGGACGCCCACGTGGATCTGGTGGACGTGCTCGGGCAGCAGGGCCGCCACCTCACCGAACGACTCCAGGCGCTCCCTTCGTGGACGGAGCGGTTCGCGCTGCTCGACGCGCTGTTCTGCGCCCGGCTCGATGCCGGCCCCTCCCCCGCGCCCGAGGTGTACGGCGCCCTCTCCGGGCTCTGGACGAACACCCTCTCCCTGGCCCGGGTGAGCGCCGAGACGGGGTGGAGCGCCCGTACCGTACGGGCGCGGTTCCGCGAGCAAGTGGGCCTGTCCCCGAAGGCGATGGCCCGGGTGTTCCGGCTGCAGCACGCGTTGCGGATGCTGGCGGCGGGTACGGCGGCGGCGCAGGTGGCGGCGGCGTGCGGCTACCACGACCAGGCACACCTGAGCCGTGAGGTGAAGGCGATGACGGGGCTGCCGCCGTCACGGTTCGTCCTGCTGCGGGGCGGGCTGGCGCCCGGTTCGGCCCTGGACCGGATGGCGGGCCGGGTGAGCAGCGTGATGCTGTCCGGCTAAGGCCGCGGTCCGGTGCGCGACCCGGCGAGCGACCCGGCGCGCGCCTCGGATCGCGCACCGGGTCGCGGCCCGGACCGTTGCTTCCGGCGGCGGCTCCCCCGTTGGATTGCGCCGGCCGCCTCGTGGAAGGGGTCCGACGGGCGTCGGCTCCCGTCGGCGGGCGGTTCGCCCGCCCTGGGCTGAGGACCCCCGTACCCCAGCCCACGAGCGAGCGCTCCGACCCCCTGGTCCTGCACCTGGAGCCTGCCGCCGTGACGGCATCGCGGCTCCTCCGCTCCGCCCTGACCCACCGGCCCCGCGACTCAGCCGACTAGACGCCGTGCGTCGAGGAGTTGAGCGCCGAGCCATCTAGTGGGCTAGACGGCTGGACGAAGATACGCCGCCGCACTCATGCCCTGTCAAGGTCCGGCGGCGTGCCCCGAGGGCAATATGGCGTGGGTCACATTCCGCTGGGTCCGCTAGCTGGGTAGACGGAGTTCGTTGCACTGTGTGGCGAAAGCCATCTAGGCAGGTAGATAATGCCGGTGATGATTTAGTACTGGACTACAAGGTCCGGCGGGAGACGGGAGCAGTGACGGTGATGGGTGAGGAGACCCCCACCGGCCGGCGGGACACCATGGGTGACCGCCTCGGCTTCTTGATCGAGACGATCCACCCCGCGGGGCGTGGCCCGTACACGTACCAGGAGATCGCCGAGGGCACCAAGGAGCTGTCCGGACCCTCCGTCTCGCACGGCACCGTCCAGACCATCCGCCTGAACAACAACCCGAACCCCGGCATCGATTCAATCCGCGCGATCGCCAACTTCTTCGGCGTCACCGTCGGATACCTGGCCGACGGCGAGAACGCCCAGGCGATCGAGCAGCGGATCGAGGAGCGGATCGCACGGCTGCGCGAGGAGATGGGCAAGGCCGCGGCGGCCGACGAGTTCGCCCAGGTCCTGGAGGACGAGCAGGTGAAGGCCGCGGCCTTCCGCCTGAGCGGGCTGTCCGCCGGCTCCATGCGCTCCGTCACCGGCTTGATCAAACAGCTCCGCAAGGCCGAAGGGCTTCCGGATGTGAAGCCCCGCCGACGCCGCGGCAAGGAGTCCTGAGGCGCGAATTCAGCCACGCGCCTCACCCCGGCAGCCGTATTCCGGCCACCGATCCGCCCTCAGCGGGCCCCTGCTTCGCTTCCGGTTACTCTCAAACCCGATCGGGTGTACGGACGGTGCGACTACGGGGCGGGGAGGGCGACCATGCGCTGGTGGAAGCGCGCCGACGCGGAGTGCGCCGCCGTCGCCGACCGGCTCGTCATACCCCGGCCGTTCGACCTCGAAGCCTTCTGTGAGGGGATCGCCGCGCAGCGCGGCAGGCCGCTGATCCTGCTGCCCCTCGACGGACCCCCCGACCCGGCCCTGCCGTGCGGGATCTGGCTCGGGCTGGACGTCGCCGACCTCGTCTTCTACGACGCCGTCGCCGCCGAGATCCTCAAGGTGCAGATCGTCCTCCACGAGATCTCGCACATGCTGCTCGGCCACGTCGCTCCCGAACTCGACATCCCGGAGCAGGCCTCGGACCGGGAGATCGCCCGGGCCTCCGAGCACTTCCAGCGCCTGCTGACCCGTACGCACACGGCCGTCTCCGGGATCGACCGCCCCGAGCTGCCCGTGGCCTCGATCATCCGCACCGAGGCGGCCCGGATCAGGAACGTGGCCCGCATGACCGAATCGGTCGACGAGGAACTCGGCCTCGACATCGACCGCCTGGCGCACCTCATGGGGCGGAGCAAGTTCGCCAGCCCGCAGGAGCGGCAGGCGGAGACCCTGGCCACGCTCATCCACGAGCGGGCCGGCCGCTACCACACGACGCAGTCGACCTCCAGTGACAGCGAGGCCGAGGACCGTCTCGTACGCCTCCATGACGCCCTCGGGCACCCCGTTCGAAACACGTGGTCGTGAAGTGAAACACCTCGAAATCGCCATCCTGGTCATGCTCTGGACGGTGACGGCCTGGCGTGCGCCCTCGGCCGTCCGGTCCGTCAAACAGCGGGCCCTGTGGGCGGCGTTCGCCGCCCTGACCGTCTCCATGACGCTCCGCCTGCCCGGCGTGATGCGCACCCTGGACGACTGGGCGGGGGTCAACAACCTCTCCACGCTCGTCAAGCACTGGCTGGGCATGATCGCGGCCGGCGCGGTCGTGGACTTCGTCGTCGCCATCACCCGCCCGGAAACCGGCCGTCGCCTGCGGGCCCGGCACTACGCCGCCCTGACCGCGATGACGGCCATGGCGGTGCTCTTCGCGTTCTTCGTCCCGCGGCCCCACGAGATGACCGACTTCTTCGCGGAGACCGCAGGCAACGGCTGGGCCACGGTCTACTACCTCCTCTTCGTCGTCTACCTCGGCATCGCCATGGCCACCGCCACCCGGCTGTTCTGGGACAGCGCCCGGCACGCCAGCGCCCTGTGGCTGCGGACCGGCGTGCGCCTCATGGGCATCGGCACCGCCGTCGGCGTGCTCTACACCCTGCTGCGGGCCGGGTACATCGCGACCCGCCTCGCCGGACTCACCGACGAGACCAGTGACATCGCGGTCGACAACGTCACCGACGCGCTGAAGTACCTGGCGATCGGCTTCATCCTCATCGGGAGCAGCATCCCCGCCTTCGGCGTGGCCTGGCGCACCGTCCAGGACGGCCGCCACCACCGCCGGCTCCAGCCGCTCTGGCAGGACCTGACCGCGGTCACCCCCGACATCGTGCTGAAGACCGGGCTCTTGCGCAGCCCGCGCCTGCGGCTGTACCGGCGGGTGATCGAGATCCGCGACGCCGCCCTGACCCTGGACGCCTACACCTCCCCCGAGGTCCGCGAGCGCGCGCACCGCGCCGCCCTGGCGGCGGGGTTCGACCCGGCGACGAGTCCGGCGGCCGAAGCCCTCTGGATGCGGGCGGCCCGCGAGGGCAAGGCCCGCGGGGTCCTGCCGCTGCGCGGCGCCCAGGAGCCGGCGGCCGGCGCCGGCATCGACGACCTCGACTTCACCACCGAAGTACTGCGACTCATCCAGCTCGCCCGGATCTACCACTCCGCCGTGGCCGACGAGTTCCTCACCGCGACCAGCCAGGAGGCCCCGGCGTGACCGCCACGCTCACCCAGCCCACCGAGTCCCGATCCGCCCGCCTGATCACCGACGGGCTCGATCCCAAGACATGGATCATCGCCGACACCCTCCTGATCGGCTGGCACGCCGCCGGCCTCGCCGGGATCGGCTGGGGACTCCTGGGCTGCCTGTTCGCCGCGGTCATCCCGCTCGCCTTCATCAAGTACGGGATCCGGCGCGGCCGCTGGGCCGACCGGCACGTCGGTCAGCGCCGGCAGCGCATCGTCGTCATGGTGTTCATCATCGGCTCGGTCGCCACCGGCATCCTGCTGATGGCGCTCCTCGGCTCGCCCCGCACGATGATCGCGCTGATCGCGGCCATGCTGGTCACCCTGGCGGCCCTGCTCGCCGTGACCCCCGCCTGGAAGATCAGCGTGCACGCGGCCGTCTCCGCCGGGAGCCTCGCCATGCTCGCCATGACCTACGGGCCCTGGCTGCTGCTCGCCTGCCCGGTGGTCGCCGTCGTCTGCTGGTCCCGGGTCGAGCTGAAGGACCACACCCTCGCCCAGGTCATCGCGGGCACCGCGGTGGGCGCGCTCGCCGCGGCCGCCACCTTCGGGCTGATCCGGTAGCACGTACTCCCTGCGTTTTCGGGCCGTGCCGTTTTCGACAAGACAGGCGCGCGCGGGCTTGTCACGCTCGGCGCACACCGTCGGCACTGCGACAGCCCGTCACGGGGGTGTGGGCTGCCGCAGTGCTTCGACCAGCGCGCGGAGCTCGTCCGCGTGGAAGCGGATGACGCGTGCCTCGGCGCGGGCGCCGAGCGGGCGGCGGAAGGGGAGCGGGCGGGCCAGTTCCACGGTGACCGTGGTCTGGCTGCCGACGATCAGGTCGAGCACCCCGTCCTCGGACAGGGTGACGAGCCGCCCCTCCGGGTAGCGCCGGTCCACCCGGACCGCGGCCACCGCGTCCGGCGGAACGGTCAGGTCGAAGAGGGCCCCGTAGCGGATGCGCAGGGTCCCGTCGGGGCGCACCACGTGCGGCCGGGTGACACAGGCGGCGTGCAGGGCGAGCACCAGGACCACCCCGTACACGTCGAGGACGAGCACCACGCGGTGGACAGCCGGCCAGGGGATGAGGAGGGCCAGCGCCACCGTCTCGATCAGCGACACGAACACCAGGCCGTACATCATGGCCGTCTGCGGTCCGGTGTACGGGGCTGCGTGGTCCCCGGGGCGCACCCCGTGCGGCGGCCGCCGCAGCGCCCACCGGACCAGGGCGCCGCACGCGCGCAGCTCGTGCAGCACGAGGCGGCGTACGGGCTCGGGGACCACGGCCCGGACCGCCTCGCGGCGGGCCGCGGCGGGGGCGGCGCCACGGGCCCGCGAGGCGGCGTACAGGCAGTACAGGACGCCGGCCTCCAGGAGGAGGACCCCGAGGACCAGGGCCTCGGCGACGGCCAGGGCCCAGCCGGGCGGGCGCACCCCGGCGGCCAGGCACACCAGCAGGGCCAGCTCCATGGGGAGCACGGCGGCCACCCCGGTCCGTGCGGCGCGTATCGCGGTCATTCCCGGCCCCTCTTCGGCTGGTTGGGCCGGCTGTCCGGCTGGTCGGGGTGCGCGGTCCCCGTGTCCGTGAAGGCCTCGATCACCCGGCGGACGACCTCCGCCTGCGCCGGGGCGTACTCGGCGAGCAGGGCCTCCAGGAAGCCCTGCGCCGCCTGCGGCCCGCCGGTTCCCGGCGGCGTCCCCGCCGCCACCGCCGCGAAGGCCTCGGCGGGGACCGCGGCCACCAGGTCCACGGCGAGCGGCCCGATCCGGGGATCGTCCCCGTCCGCGTCGGCGAGCTCGTCGAGCCGCTCGTACAGCGCGAGCACGGCCGGATCGGCGGCGACCGCGCCGAGCACGGCGTAGAGCTCCTCCCCCACGGCGCCCGAGGCGTCGAGCAGGCGCAGGTGATCGCGGTCGAGCGCCGCCGACGGCGAGGCCGTCTCCGGCGCCTTGGCGAACAGCTCCGCCAGCGCGGGCGAGAGGGGTTCGGCCTCCCCGGGCGGGGCGGCGAGCAGGACGGCGAGGCGCCGTCTGCGCTCGGCCAGGTCGGCCTGCTGGCGGGCGAGGTCGGCATCGAGCTCGGCCAGGACCTCGGCCAGCTCGCGCCCCGCGTCGTCCGCGAGCACGTCGCGCACCTCGTCGAGGCTCAGCCCGAGCTCGGTCAGCCGGCGCACCCGGGCCAGCCGGACGGCGTCGCGCACGCTGTAGGCGCGGTAGCCGTTGGGGCGCCGGTCCGGCTCGGGGAGCAGGCCGACGTGGTGGTAGTGCCGGATCGCCCGGGTGGTGAGCCCGACGAGCGCGGCGATCTCTCCGATCCGCATGGGGCCAGTAGAAACCCTGCCGCTGCGTCAAGGTCAAGCCGTGATGACGCAGCCGGTACGATGGGCGGCACGACAGACGAGTCGGCCGGGCGGCCGCGTCGGGGTCTCCGGATCCCGCCGAGGAACGTCCGGGCTCCACAGGGCAGGGTGGTGGCTAACGGCCACCCGGGGTGACCCGCGGGACAGTGCCACAGAAAACAGACCGCCTGGGGCTTCGGCCCCCGGTAAGGGTGAAACGGTGGTGTAAGAGACCACCAGCGCCTGAGGTGACTCAGGCGGCTAGGTAAACCCCACCCGGAGCAAGGTCAAGAGGGGCCGTTCTCGGACGGCCCTGCGCGAACGTCCGAGGGCTGCTCGCCCGAGTTCGCGGGTAGACCGCACGAGACCGGCGGCAACGCCGGTCCTAGATGGATGGCCGTCTCCCCGGCGACCGCGAGGTCACCGGGTGACAGAACCCGGCGTACAGGCCGGCTCGTCTGCCGTACCTTCCGCCCTTCCGGGCCCGATCACCGCTCCGCGGCCGGTCGGGCCTTTTTGCGGTCCTACCTTTTTGCAGTCCTCGTCGCCCTCTAGGTTGAGCGGGTGTTCGAGAGACTGAGCGTGGAAGAGACCACCCGGCTGGAACTGCTCGCCTGGCGGGTCCGCAACGAACTGGCCGCGGCCGGGCTGCCGGTGGTGGCCCCCGGCATGGATCCGCAGCTGGTGGGCGGTGCGGAGGTGACGATCGACCGCGGGGCCGACGCCGCCGGCGGGGTGTACGTGGGGTGGTCCGGCAGCCCGCGGCTGCGGGAATGCACGAGCCGCGCGCTGCGGCTGCGACGGCCGGACGACCCCGCCCTGCTCCACTCCGCCCGGGTCGCGGACGCGATGGTACGAGCCTTGCGCACGGTGCTGAGCTCGGCCGGCCTCACCGTCGAGGACGCGAACGACACCTACCGGCCCCGCCAACTGCGGGTGGTCTCCCGGCCGGACCCCGGTGCGCCGCCCGTGTGGGAGCTGCGCGAGGAGGAGTCGGCCTCGGCCGGCCGGGAGACCGGCTGAGTCCCGGGCCGGAGCGGCCCCGGACCGCACGCGCGCGCGGCCCGGAACAGCCGGGTCAGCGCAGGTGGGAGGTGTCGTTCAGGAGGCGGACCGAGGCGTTGCCGTCCGCGTAGTAGGCGACCGCCGAGAGGGAGGCCGCCGACAGCTCCATGCGGAACAGCGCCTCCGGCGGGGCGCCCAGCGCGAGGCGGACCAGGATCTTGACCGGCGTCACGTGCGAGACCAGCAGGACCGTGCGGCCCGCGTGCTCGGCGAGCAGCCGGTCCCGGGTCGCCGAGATCCGGCGGGTGGCCGAGGCGAAGCTCTCGCCGCCGCCCGTCGGGGCGGCCTTCGGGGAGTCCAGCCACGCCTGGAGGTCGTCGGGGTGACGCTCGCGGGCTTCCGCGAAGGTCAGCCCCTCCCACGCGCCGAAGTCGACCTCGCGCAGCCCCTCTTCGACCGTGACGGTGAGCCCGAGCCGGTCGGCGACGGCCTGCGCGGTCTCCCGGCAGCGGCGCAGCGGGGAGCTGATCACCGACTCGATGGTGCCGCGCGCGGCCAGCGACTCCGCCACGGCGGCGGCCTGGCGGCGGCCCGCCTCGGAGAGCTCCGGGTCGCTGCCGCCGCTGCCGGAGAACCGCTTCTGCGGGGTCAGCGCGGTCTCTCCGTGGCGCAGCAGCACGAAGGTGGCGGGAGGCCCCATGTCGGGCCCCCAGCCCTGCCCCGCGGCGGGGGCGGGGGCGGTGGCGGTCGCCGGACCGGTGTCCGTGGCCCTGCCCGCGCCGGTGGCCGCGCCGGTCGTGTCCGGCTCGGGGGCCGGAGCCGGGGCCGGGGCCACGAGGTCCGTCGGGGCACCGAAGAGGGTGTCGGCGCCGGCCGGGGCGGCGCCTGCGCGGGTCCGCGTACCGGCGAGGGCCGCACGGACGGCCGCGGCACCCGCTGCGGCGTCGCCCACGGGGCCCGCCGCCGGCGGGGTCGCCAGGATGCGGGCCGCCGAGACGTCCAGGGCGGCCGAGGAGTTCGCGGGCTCCCACTGCTCGCCCCGCTTGCCCGCGTCCATCGCCTCGTTCGCGAGCCGGTCCGCGTGCTTGTTCTTCTCGCGCGGGATCCATTCGTACGTCACCTGCGCGCGCGGCATGACCTTCGCCGCCTCCGCCGCGAGCGGCTTCATGTCCGGGTGCTTGATCTTCCAGCGGCCCGACATCTGCTCGACGACGAGCTTGGAGTCCATGCGGACGAGGACCACCGCGTCCGGGTCCAGCTCACGGGCGGCCCTCAGCCCGGCGATGAGGCCCTTGTACTCGGCCACGTTGTTCGTCGCGACGCCGATGTACTCCGCGCGCTCGGCCAGCGTCTCGCCCGTCACCGGGTCGAGGACGACGGAGCCGTACCCGGCGGGCCCCGGGTTGCCCCGGGAGCCGCCGTCGGCTTCCACAACGAACTTCGGCATCAGATGCCCGAGTCGGCCATGCGGACCAGGATGCGGCCGCAGCTCTCGTGCCGGACGACCTGGTCGCGGGCGGCGGCCTTGATCTCGTTGACCTCGGCGAGGTCGAGCTCCAGGCGGCAGCCCTCGCAGCGGCGCTGCGACAGGCGGGCGGCGCCGACGCCGCCCTGCTTCACGCGGATCTTCTCGTACAGGGCGATCAGCGCGGCGGGCATCGTCGTGACGATGACCTCGCGGTCCTTGGCGATGCCCGCGAGCTCGGCGTCGATCTCGCCGGTGGCGGCGTCGCGGCGCGCGGTGGCGTCGACGAGCTTGGTCTCCAGCGAGGCGACCCGGTCGGTGAGCTCGGTGACGCGCTCCTGCGCACCCTCCAGACGCTCCATGACCTCCAGGACCACGTCCTCCAGGTCACCCTGGCGCTTGGCGAGGGAGACGACCTCGCTCTGCAGGTTGGCCAGGTCGCGGGCGGAGATGCCGACGCCGGTGTCCAGGCGGGCCTGGTCGCGGGCGGCGCGCTGGCGCACCTGGTCCACGTCCTGCTCGGCCTTGGTCTGCTCGCGGGCGGCGTCGGTGGCCTGCGTCTGGGCGGCGACGAGGAAGTCGCGCTGCTGGGCCAGGTCGCTGGTCAGCGAGTCGACCTCGGCGTGCTCGGGGAGCATCTTGCGCTTGTGGGTCAGCTGAGACAGCCGGACGTCCAGGGCCTGGACGTCGAGAAGTCGGATCTGGTCGGCGGGCTCGGCGTTCAGTTGGGGGCTCCAGGGAGAGAAGGGGACGTCGAAGGGGATGTCACGGACGGCGCGTGCGCCGTCCACGGGTCGGTGGCCGTGCGCGAGACGTGGGTCCGCAGACCCCAGCCGTTGCGCTCGGAGATGGCGTCGAGCTGGGCCGCGGCCTGCTCGCACCAGGGCCATTCGGTGGCCCAGTGGGCGGCGTCGACGAGGGCGAGCGGGCTCTGCTCGCGGGCCTCGGACACCGGGTGGTGGCGCAGGTCGGCGGTGACGTACGCGTCGACGCCGGCGGCCCGGACCTGGGCGAAGAGGCTGTCGCCGGAGCCGCCGCTGACCGCGACGGTACGGATCAGCGCGTCGGGGTCGCCGGCCACCCGGATGCCCTGTGCGGTCGGCTGGAGCCAGGCGGCGACGCGCGCGGTGAACTCGCGCAGCGTCTCGGGGCGGTCCAGTTCGCAGAGCCGGCCGAGGCCCCGGCGGCCGGCGGGATCGCTCGGGTCGGGCACGAGCGGGCCGGTGACGCGCAGGTCGAGGGCGCCGGCGAGGGCGTCTGAGACGCCCGGGTCGGCGGTGTCGGCGTTGGTGTGGGCCACGTGCAGCGCGATGTCGTTCTTGATCAGCGTGTGCACGGCCCGGCCCTTGAAGGTGCCGGCGGCGACGGTGGTGGTGCCGCGCAGGTAGAGGGGGTGGTGGGTGACGAGCAGGTCGGCACCCAGCTTCACCGCTTCGTCGACGATCTCCTGGACGGGGTCGACGGCGAACAGGACCCGGGCGACCTCGGCGTCGGGGTCGCCGCAGACGGTGCCGACGGCGTCCCACTCCTCGGCCCGCGAGGGGGGCCACAGAGCGTCCAGCGCGGCGATGACTTCAGAGAGACGGGGCACAGGCCAAGGCTACCGTCCGTGGCGACCGGCCCCGGTCTGGTCCCGGGGGCTGTTTCCGCCGGGGCAGGGGCGGGGGCGAGGGCCGGGCCGCAGCGGGGCCGGGGCCGGGCGGCCGGGCGGCCGGGCCGGGAGAAAAGACCCCCGGCCCGGTCCGGACCGGGCCGGGGGTCTCGCGGGGCTACTTGACGAGGAAGCCGCGCAGGTCGTCGAGGACCTTGTCGGCGGCGGTCACGCCGAGGCCCAGGTACCAGGTCTCGTCCGCGACGTCCTTGGCCCGGCCCTGCTTGACGGCCTCCAGGCCCTTCCACAGCGGGTTGTCCTCGGCGGAGTCGCGCTTCGTCTTGTCCTTGGCCCCGTAGACGCCGGTGAAGATCCAGTCGGCGGCGGCCTCGTCCATGCGTTCCGGGCTGATCTCCACCGCGAGGTCCTCGACCTGCTGGTTCTGCGGCCGCGGGATGCCGGAGTCCTTCAGGATCGTGCCGATGAAGGAGGCGCCGGCGTACAGCCGGGTCTTGCCGGGCATGTAGCGCAGCATCGTCACGGTCGGCTTCTTCTCGCCGAGGTCCTCGCCGAGCTCGGCCGCCTTGGCCCGGTAGGCGGCGAGCTTGGCCTCGGCCGCGGCGGTCTTGTCGAGGGCGGCGGCGTTCAGGAGGTAGTTCTCCTTCCACGGGAAGCCGGGGCGGATGGAGAAGACGGTCGGGGCGATCTTCGAGAGGGCCTCGTACTTGTCCGCGGAGCGAAGCTGGCTGCCGAGGATCAGGTCGGGCTTGAGGGCGTTGATCGCTTCGAGGTTGAGGTTGTTGATGGTGCCGACGGACTTGGGCTCGCCGGCGTCCTTCTTCAGGTAGCCGGGGATGCCCTCGTCGCCCTCGGTGGGCGCGTAGCCGACGGGCCGCATGCCGAGGGAGACGACGTTGTCCAGCTCGCCCACGTCGAGGACGACGACCCGCTTGGGTGCGGCCTTGAGTTCGGTGGAGCCCATGGCGTGGGTGACGGTGCGCGGGAACTGCCCGGCCGCCGCGGTGGTCCCGAAGGCCGCCGTCTTCTTCGCCGCGTCGGAGAAGTCCTTGCCGCCCTGGGCGGCGGCCTTCTTCTCGGTGCCTCCGGCCGGGGCCTCCTTGCCCGGCTTCGCGGCCTTGTCGTCCTGGGCGCCGCCGCAGGCGGTGAGGACGAGTGCGGCGGCAGCGGCCAGGGCGACGGCGGCGGCAGGGCCACCTCGGCGCGTGCGAGGTCGGAGGGACATGCGGGGTCTCCTGAGGGTGGGGAGCGGGCGAAACGCTTGAAGATCCGAAAAAGCGGGTTAGGTGTACCTAACCAGCCTCCTCACCCTAAACGCCCCGATATCGCACAGCACAATCGCCTCCTGCTGCACGGCAGAACCGCCGCCCCGCCACCCGTATGTGTGAAGCGGGGATTGTCGCGTTGTCCGGAGGGAAGCGCGATCACTACCTTCCTCGGCGGAGGTGCCCGCAGATGACTGTCTGTGCCATCGAGAAGACCAGCGCGACCCCGTTCACCATCGCCGCCGACGGGTCCTACGCCGCCCGCCTGGCCGGGGAGGGCGAAGCACGCTATCCGGAGCGCTGGACACTGACCGGCCCCGAGCCGTACGCCGTGCCGCTGCCCCTCACCCAGCCCGAGGAGGCCGACAGCGAGGTGCTGCCGCTGACCGACGGGCGGGTGCTGATCCACCGCCGGGTCGCGGAACGGCACGCTTTCGCGCTGCTGTACCCGACGGGCGGCGGCGCGGCGGGGGCCGGGCCCCGGACCGGGGAGCTGCAGCTCGGCGCGGTCCCGGCGGCCGACGGCGTACGGGTCACCCTGCTCCCCCCGTCCCCCGACGGGCACGGGGCCTTCGCCCTGGCCGTGGAGGCCGCCTCGACCACGGTGTGGCAGGTGGCCGGGGTCCCCTTCGGGCCGGAGCGCGTCGCCCGGATCCCGGGGCGCTGTTCGGGCGGGGTCTGGCTGGACCGGACGGGGCGGCTGCTGGCGCTGGACCGCGAACTGGACGGCCCGGACGGGCCGGTGACCAAGGCGGTGGCCGTGGACCTGCGCCGGGGCGGGGAGGTGTCGCCGCTGCTCCAGATCGCGGAGGCCAGCAACGACCGGCTGCTGCTGGCCGACCCCGACAGCGGGCTGCTGCTGATCCGTTCGGACGCGCCGGGCGAACTCCGGCTCGGCTGGGGGGTGCTGGGCAGCGCCCGGCCGGTGCGGTTCCCGGAATGCCTGCGGGCCGTCGGGGCCACGGCGACGCCGTTCGCGGTGCAGCCCGGGCAGGTGCTGATGCCGGAGAGCTGCGGGGTGGCGCTGCGGGTGGACGAGGCCGGCGACGGCTACGGCGGCTCCGTGGCGGGGCTCGCCCTGTGGCGCCCCGCCGACCGGCACGTGTTCCGGCTCGGCGGCCCGGCCGGCTGGCTCGGCGGAACGGGCCGCTGGACCCCCGAGGGCCGCCTGCACCTCCCGTACGCCACCCCCGACGTGCCGTGCGGGCTCCTGGGCATGACCCTCCCGGTCGCCCCGCCCCCGCCGATCCGCCTGGACCCCATCCCCCTGCCCCCGGCCCCCGCCCGCCCGGTCCCCTTGCAGCAGGCTCCGCTGGGGTGAGTGCCGCCCGCTTCCGGGGATCTGCTATCCAGGCCCGGTGACGAACTCCAAGCCCTACGACGCGGTCCTCTGCGACCTCGACAACGTGATCCGCTTCTACGACACGACGCGCGTGACCGAGCTGGAGGCCGCGGCCGGCCTCGAACCGGGCACGACCTGGTCGGTCGCCTTCAGCCCGGCCCTGGACGGGCCGCTGCTCCTCGGGCACATCACCAGGGAGCAGTGGGTCCGGTCGGTAGCGGCCGAGCTGACGAAGGACACCGGGGTCTCGCCCGCCCGCGCCGACGAGCTGGCCCGGGCCTTCGGCTCGTCGTCGTTCTCGGCGGACGAGACGGTGGTCGGGATGCTGCGCCGGGTCCGGGCGTCGGGCACGCCGCTGGTCCTGGTCACCAACGCGACCCTCGACCTGGAGGACGATCTGGCGGCGCTCGGGCTGTCGGACCTCGCCGATCACGTGGTCAGCAGCGCCCGGGTGGGCGTGGCCAAACCCGACCGGGAGATCTACGAGATCGCCGCCGGGCGCGCGGGGGCCGCCATGGACCGGTGCCTGTTCATCGACGACCGGCTGGAGAACATCGAGGCTGCCGAGGCGCTGGGGATGACCGGGGTGCACTACCGGGAGCCCGCCGATCTGCACGGTCCGCTGGCCTTCGCGCTCGTGGGCTGACCGGCGTACGGGCACACGCGCGGGGCGGCGGGTCCGAGGACCCGCCGCCCCGGAGGAACGGTGCCGGCGGTGTCAGCCGTCGTGCTTGAGGGCGAGGACTTCCGTCGCCGCGAAGGTTTCGTTCGCGGGGCGGGAGTCGTAGTGCGGGGTGAGGAGCCCGTCGAGTTCCTCGTAGGAGAAGGACTCCTTGGTGGTGTCGAACTTCGCCGCCACCCTGGGGCGTTCCATGACGACCACGATGCCGCCGTGGACGACGAAGAGCTGCCCGTTGGCCTTGGCCGAGGCCGGCGAGGCCAGGTAGCCGACGAGCGGGGAGACGTGCTCGGGGGCGAGGGCGTCGAGCTTGCCCTCCTCCGGGACCTGGAAGCCCGCGAAGACGTCCTCCGTCATACGGGTACGGGCCCGCGGGCAGATGGCGTTGGCCGTGACACCGTACTTGGCGAGGGCCAGGGCGGTGGACGTGGTCAGGCCCACGATGCCGCCCTTGGCCGCCGCGTAGTTGGGCTGGCCGGCCGAGCCGCCGAGGAAGGCCTCGGAGGAGGTGTTGATGATCCGGCCGTAGACCGGCCCGCCGACCGCCTTGGAGCGTTCGCGCCAGTGCACGGAGGCGAAGTGGGTGGTGTTGAAGTGGCCCTTGAGGTGGACCCGGATGACCGAGTCCCACTCGGCCTCCGACATCGAGAAGACCATCCGGTCGCGCAGGATGCCCGCGTTGTTGACCAGGATGTCGAGCTTGCCGAAGCTGTTCACCGCCAGCTCGACCAGTTCGCGCGCCTGCTCGAAGTCGGCCACGTCACCCAGGTGCGCCACCGCCTGTCCGCCCGCGGCACGTATCTCCGCCGCGACCTCCTCCGCCGGTGCGGCCGAGGCCTCGCCGGAGCCGTCGCGGCCGGGCTGCCCGAAGTCGTTGACGACCACGCTCGCGCCGAGCCGGGCGAGTTCGATCGCCTCGGACCGGCCGAGGCCGCGGCCGGCGCCGGTGACGATGGCGACGAGTCCCTCAAGTGGCAGTGACATCCGTACGGTTCCTCTCGAAACGGGTCAGAGTTCGATGCAGGTGCGCAGGGCCACGCCCGTACGCATCTGGTCGAGCGCGTCGTTGATCTCGGCGAGCTGCACGCGGTGCGTGATCAGGCCCGCCAGGTCCACCCGGCCGGCCCGCCACAGCGCGATGGTGCGCTCGTAGGAGCGGAGCACGTCGCCGCCGCCGTACATCGACGGCAGGATCTTCTTCTCGTCGAAGAAGAGGGAGAACATGTTGATCGAGTAGTTGTCGTCGAGCGCGCCGGCGCCGACCACGACCACGGAGCCGCCGCGGCGGGTCATGTCGTAGGCCGTCTTGGTGGTCGCGGACTTGCCGACGACCTCGAAGACGTAGTCGAAGCCCTCACCCGCGGTGATCCGGTTCTTGGCGTCGGCGAACTCCTCCGGGGAGACCGCCTCGGTGGCGCCGAAGCGCAGCGCGGCCTCGCGCCGGGAGGCGACCGGGTCGACGGCGACGATCTGGGCCGCGCCCTGCACCTTGGCGCCCTGGATGACGGAGATGCCGACGCCGCCGCAGCCGATGACGGCCACCGAGGAACCGGCCTCCACCTGGGCGGTGTTGATGGCGGCTCCGAGGCCGGTGGTGACACCGCAGCCGATGAGGGCGGCGATGTCGAAGGGCACGTCGTCGGGGATGGGGACGGCGCAGCCCGCCGGGACCACCATCTCCTCGGCGAAGGTGCCGGTGCCCGCGAAGCCGAAGACGGGGCTCTCGCCGCGCTGGAAGTTGGGGGTGGCCACGTTGCCGAAGGCCTCCAGGCACAGGTGGCCCTGACCGCGCTTGCAGGAGGGACAGTGCCCGCAGGGCGGGAGCCAGCAGACCAGGACCCGGTCGCCGATCTTGTGGCTGGTGACCCCGTCGCCGACGTCGGTGATGACGCCGGAGCCCTCGTGGCCCGGGATGAAGGGGGCGGGCTGCGGGAGCACGCCGCTCATCGCCGAGAGGTCGGAGTGGCACAGGCCGGTGGCCTTGATGCGGATCTTGACCTTGCCCGGGCCGAAGCCCACGGCCTGCATGTCCTCGACGACCTCGAGCTTGTCCTGGCCTATCTCGCTCTGCAGTGCTGCGCGCACGGTGCGGCTCCTTCTGTCTGCCTGACGGTGTCTCTGCCTGACGGTGTCTCTGACTGGCTGTGTCCGTGACGGGTTAGGAGTGTTCGACGACGGTGTCGGCGAGGACCGGGGCGTCGTCCCGTTCGGCGGCGCTCACCGTGACGAGGACGCGGCCGGGCTCCTGCCACATCCGGATCCGCAGGGTCTCGCCGGGGAAGACGATCCCGGCGAAGCGGGTGCGGTAGGCGCGGACGCGGGACACGTCGCCGTCCAGGAGGGTGTCGACCACGGCCTTCAGGGTCATCCCGTACGAGCACAGGCCGTGCAGGATCGGCTGGTCGAAGCCGGCCAGCTTGGCGAACTCGGGGTCCGCGTGGAGCGGGTTCCAGTCCCCGGAGAGGCGGTACAGCAGCGCCTGCTCCTCGCGGATCTTGCGCTCCTCGATCCGGTCGGGCGCCCGCTCGGGCTGCTCGGCCTTCACGGAGGGGCCGCGGTCGCCGCCGAAGCCGCCTTCACCGCGGACGAAGATCGAGGCGTCGGAGGTCCACAGCGGCCCGTCGGCGTCCGCGACCTCGGTGCGCAGGACGATCACGGCGGCCTTGACCTTGTCGTAGACCGCGGCGACCGTGGCGGTCGAGGCGGCCTCCCCCTTGACCGGGATGGGCCGGTGCAGCTCGATGGACTGGCTGCCGTGCAGCACGTTGGCGAGGTTGACCTCGATGCCGGGTGCGGCGAGGCCGCCCATCATGGCCATGCCCGCGCCCGCGACGGTCGCGAAGCTGGGCAGTACGTGGAGCTTGGACTCCAGGGTGTAGCGCAGCTCGTCGGGGTCGGTGGCTGCCCCGGGGTTGTTCGGGGAGGTCCCGGCGCCGAGTCCGAGGTGGTAGAGCTGGATGTCCTTGTGGCCCCAGGCGATGTTCCCCTTGCGGGGTTCGGCGGCGAGGGCCTTGGCGGCATCGATCGGCATGGGCGTGCTGCTCCCTGTGTTGGAAACACCGTCTTTGAGGCACCTGCTGTGGAGCACCGGCCGTGAGGCACCGGCTGTCGGGCACCGGCTGTGAAAGCCCGGTGCCTTGGAAGACCTCGGCGCGGCCGTCCGCACCGTCGGCCGCACCGAGGTCGTATGCGGGACCGGCACTCTAGAACGCGTTCTAGAGTGCCCGGTGAAGGAATGTATAACGCACGCCCCAGCACTTGGGAAGACTCCTGACGATCTGTCAGCCACTCTTCCCGCACGGCGCGTTGCCCCGGTACGGAACACTTCGCCCCTACCCTGGCCGGGTGGATGAGATGCCCGTTTCCCAGCGCCCTGCCCGATCCCTGCGGGTGCTCCTGGACCCGCCGAACCCGGCCCTGGCGGTTCTCCTCGGCCTCCAGCCGGACATCGAGGTCGTGGCTTCGCCGCTGTCCCGCCCCGCGGTGGCGCTGACGGAGTCGGTGGACCGCGTCCCCGCGCTGCTGGCGGAGGATCCGGAATGCCGGATCCTGGTCCTGACGGGCTCCGCCCATCCGGGCCTGGCGGAGGCCGCCCTCGCCGCCGGCGCGGCCGGGCTGATCCTGCGGGACGGCCCGGTCGAGGATCTTGCGGACTCCGTCCGCCGCGCCTCCCGGGGGGAGTCGGTGGTCGACCCGGCACTGGAGACACCGCGGGCCCCGCAGGCCTCGTAGGCGCGCAGGCCTCGTAGGCGCGCAGGCCTCGTAGCCCCGGCCGGACACGCGCCCGCCCCGCGGATCCTCCGGGAGGACCCACGGGGCGGGCGGGCGGGGCAGTCCGATGCCGGCACGAAGGCCCAACGGGCCACCGGACCTACGGGCCAACGGCCGACAGGGCAAGGGGCCAACCGGCCAACGGCCAACTGATCAACCGGAGGCGGGGGCCGTCCAGTCGTCGACCGTCCGCGACGGGTCCAGGGCGACGGGCAGCCGCTCCAGCCCGCGGAAGGCCGGGAAGGGACCCTTGAGCCACTCCTCGTGGCCCGGCTCCGGGGTCGCCAGGACCATGTCCGGGAACCGGTCGAGCAGGGCCGTCAGCGCGGTCTCCAGCTCCATGCGGGCGAGCGGCGCACCCAGGCAGTAGTGGGGTCCGTGGCCGAAGCCGAGGTGGGTGCTCTGCAGCCCCTTGCGCGTCACGTCCAGGGTGTCCGGTTCCGCGAACTTCTCCGGGTCGCGGTTGGCGGAGGAGATCGCGATCTGGACCAGGGAGCCCTGCGGGACGGCGACTCCGCCGATCTCCACGTCCTCCAGCGCGTAGCGGAACGTGGAGGTCTCCACCGAGCATTCGAACCGGACGAGCTCCTCGACCGCCTGGGGCAGCAGCCCCCGGTCTTCCCGTACGAGCGCCAGCTGGTCGGGGTGGGACAGCAGCGCGAAGACCGCGTTGCCGATCTGGTACGTGGTGGTCTTGTGGCCCGCGAAGAGCAGGACCCACATCATCGAGACGAGTTCGTCGTCGGTCAGGGCCCCGTCCTCGTGCTCCGTCTGGATCAGCACGGTGAGGAAGTCGTCCGCGGGCTCCGCGCGCTTGCGGGCCACCAGGCCGAGGAAGTAGTTCCGCAGCCAGTGCTCGGCCGCGGCCAGGTCCTCGGCGGCGTCCTTGCTGAACCGGGAGCGCGTCACCTGCCCGAACCACTTCAGGACGTCGGTGCGCTCGTCCCCGACGATGCCGAGCAGCTCGCAGATGACCATGACGGGCAGCGGCAGGGCGAAGGCGGCCATCAGGTCGACGGGGGTGTCCGTCGGACACTTGGCGAGCAGTTCGGCGGCCAGCTGCTCGATGCGCGGGCGCAGGAGCTTGACGTGGCGCGGGGTGAAGGCCTCGTGGGCGATGTGCCGGAGCCGGGTGTGGCGCGGCGGGTCGGCGAAGATCAGGTTGTCGTCGAGGGCATCGCAGGTGTCCCCGAAGACCGCGTGGTAGATGTCGATGCCCTCGTGCATGTCCTTGCCGATGCGCGGATCGGACAGCGCGGAGCGGGCGTCCTCGTACCGGGTGACGAGATACGTGTCCACCCCGTGGCGCGTGGTCAGCTTGGCGACCGGGGCCTGCTCGCGCAGCGACCGGTAGACCGGATAGGGGCACGTACGGTACTCCGGCGTGCCCATGGACACGGCCGCCACGGCCTCGCCGACGGGGAGGCCGTCACTCACTGCCACTGCGGGTTCGGTCGTCACGGCTCAGACCTCTCGTGGGGCTCGGGGCTCGACTTGTCCAGCCACCTCACTGCCGCGGCCCGCGGCCCGCATAACCTCCGTTACCCCGTTCGGGCCCGAAACTACGCCCGCCTGAGGGGATCGGCCGGGTCCCCGACCCGTCCCGCGGCCGCCCGCGCGGCCCCGCCATAAGGTCCCCCCATGCCGGACATCGCAGACATCACCCCGCCGGACGACGGCAGCCAGAGCAGGATCGACGTCCACCACCACTTCTGCGCCCCGCAATGGCTGGAGTGGGCCGAGGACCAGGGCCTGGCACACCGCAAGGCCCTGCCGCCCTGGGCACACTGGGACGCCGCGGCCGCGCTGGAACTGATGGACCGGGCGGGGATCGCCACCGCCGTCCTCAAGCCGATGCTGCCCGCGCGCTACGCGACGTCCGCGCAGCTTCGCGAGGCCACCGACATCACCCTGCGGGCGGCGGCGGACGTGACGGACGCCCATCCCGGCCGCTTCGCGTTCCACGCCCCGCTCTTCCTCGACGACCCGGACGTCTCGCGCTGGGCGCTGCGGCGGGGGCTCGACGAGCTGGGGGCGGTGGGGGTGAACGTGACGGCGAACTACGGGGGCGTCTACCTGGGCGACCCCACCTACGACCCGATCTTCGCCGAACTCGACGAACGCTCCGCCGTCGTGGACACCCACCCGCACAACCTGCCGGGCGCGGGCGCGGGCCCTGGCGGGGGCCCTGGCCCGGGGCCTGGCCCTGGCCTTGGCTCGGGGCCTGGCCCTGGCCCCGGCTCGGGCCTTGGCTCGGGGCCTGGCCCTGGCCCCGCCTCGAGGCCTGGCCCTGGCCTTGGCTCTGGCCTCGGCCCTGGCCTTGGCTCTGGCCTCGGCTCGGGCCCCGGCTCTGGCCCCGGCTCTGGCCCCGGCGGGGGCCCTGGACCGGGCTCTGGATCGGGCCGTGGTAGCAGCCCTGACGGGGGATCTGGCATGAGCCCTCGCCGCGGCCCTAGCGGGGGACCCGGCACGGGCCCCGGCGGGGGAACACCGCCTGGGGCGGGTGGCAGCCCGGGGGCGGGCGGGGGGCCGGGGGCGGGCGGGGGGCCGGGGGCGGTGGCCGTTCCGGGGATCCCGAACTTCCTGTGCGACTTCCTGCTGGACACCACGCGGGCCGCGCTGAACATGATCCACAAGGGCACGCTGGACCGGTTCCCGAACCTGTCCGTGATCCTGCCGCACGCGGGCGGCTTCCTCCCGCACATCGCCACCCGCGTACAGGCCTTCGCGGGCGCGCTCACTCCGCCCGTGGACCCGGCGATGGTCCGCGACCACCTGCTCCGCTTCTACTACGACACCGCCGGGCCCATGTCCCCCGCGGGCACCCTGCTGGCGATGGCATCCCCCGACCGCATCCTCTTCGGGACCGACTGGCCGGCGTGTCCTGCGGAGATGGTCACGGGGGTCGCGCTGCCGGCGATGGCGGGGGATCCCGTGCTGACTGAGGCGCACCGCCTGGCGATCAACCGGGACAACGCCCTGCGTCTGATGCCGGCCCTGGCCCCGCTCAGCCCCGCCCGCGTCTGACCGGCGCAGCCCTGCCCGCCGCGCGGGGCCACCCCACACCCCCGGCCGCGGGCGTGCCGCTGCCCGGGGCCACCCCGCCCCCCGCAGCCCGGCTGCGACGGTTGCCGCTGCGCGGGGCGGAGTTCCCCTACCCGCCCTTCCACCGTTCCCCGGGCGCTGCCCGGACCCCGGCCCTCAAACGCCGGCCAGGCTGAAAGCGGGGCCCCGGGCTGCGCCCGAACCCCCTGGGGCTCCGCCCCAGACCCCGCGCCTCAAACGCCGGCGGGGCTGGATTTGGCGCAGCCCCACCGTGAACGGGGAACCGGGCTGCGCCCGAACCCCTGGGGCTCCGCCCCAGACCCCGGTCCTCAAACGCCGGACGGCTGAAAGACCCGGACCCGGTGCATCGACGCCGGACGGCTGAAAGACCCGG
>NZ_JBITDL010000043.1:0-69054 GCF_044454225.1 Streptomyces sp. NPDC051563 | reverse complement strand
GGACTGAGTCCCTTCGCTGCGCTCAGGGGGGGGCGCTTCGCGCCCCGTGGCCCCGCCTTCGGCGGGGGGGCCTTCCGCTTCGCTTCAGGCCTTGGGGGCCAAAGGCCCCCTAGCGGGTACCCAGGCGCTGCGCGCCTGGGACTGAGTCCCTTCGCTGCGCTCAGGGGGGGGCGCTTCGCGCCCCGTGGCCCCGCCTTCGGCGGGGGGGCCTTCCGCTTCGCTTCAGGCCTTGGCGCCAAAGGCGCCCAAGCGGATACGCAGACGCTGCGCGTCTGGGGCTGAACTGCTTCGCTGCGCTCAGGGGAGGCGCTTCGCACCCTGAAGCCCCGCCTTAGGCGGGGGGTTCTTCCGCTTCGCTCCAGAACTAGGCGCTGAGCTGTGCGCTTGGGACTGCGCTGCTTCGTTTCCCTCAGCAGGAGATGCTTGGGTCCAGAAGCCCCCGCCTTCGGTCAGGGGTCCTTCCGCTTCGCTCCAGGACCAGGTGGCTTCGAGGCCTAAGGAAATACGGAAGGGTTGGGAGCTTCAAGCCGCCCAGACTTCGCTGCGTTGGGGCGGGCTGGTTAGCAGCCCACAGTTTTCTCTTCGGGGAAGAGTCCTTCCGCTTCGCTCCAGGATCTTCACTTTGTTCTGAAGCCGGCGCCTGAACTGTCTTGGGAACAGGATGGCTTCGGTGAGTCGGGGGCGCTTGGAGAACCAAACTTTTAGATTCAAGTGCTTGACCCGTTAGTGGGTTGGGCCGACTCCATTTCACTGGAGCTGTAGCTGCTTCTGTCGAGCCTGGAGCATGGGTTTGAAATCGGCCAAAGCTGTTCTCAGGTGGTTTGGGTGTGTTGGATGAGGTCAGATAGGGCTTCGCAGTGGTGAAGGTTGGTTTTTTGGGGTGTTGGCTGGGGCGGGTTCGAGTGGTTGGTTCTGACCTGGGGTTTTGGGGGTGGGGTTAACGGCGTTAACGCTGGTGGGTGTGGAGGGTGTTAACGCCGTTAAGGGTCGGATGGGTGGTGTGATTCAAAATGTTGGGTGGATAGAGACGGGAATCAGTCAGATTCTGCGGCGTTGTGGCTGGGGAGTGGGGGGTTCCGGTGTTGGTCGCGGGGGTGCGGGGAGGGTGGTTTTTGGGGCTGGTGTGGGGTCTTGGCTGCTGGTTGCGACGGCGTTTGAGGCTTGGGCCGGAGCGTCCACCGGCCTATAGAAGGTACGGAGATGCGTCGTCGCAGGTCAGAGGGGGTGCGGGGGAAAAGATATGTCCCCTCAGGAGGGACATATCTCGGTGGTTGTGTCGCTGCTAGGGGGACACAACGACTGCAAAACGTCAGTGGCGTTGACGTAAAATGCGCTAAAACGTCAGGGGGGCTGACGTATGGGGGGAGATCTGCCGGCGAACTGGTGGTGGGGCGGGTGGCGTTGGCAGGGGTGGGTCGGGAGGGGAGTTCGGGGAGTGTGTGGCTGAGATATGTCACCTGTGAGGGGACACAAGACACGCCGAACGTCAACGAGCGTGACACTTGTGTCACCCTTGTTGACATACTGATCTCCGCAGATCAACGGAGTGGAGAGCAGCCTCGTGTCATCAGAGCCACAGCGCCGCCGGGGCAATCCGGTAGGGACCCCGCGTCCCGATCTGCCGGTGGACGACGCGATCTCCGCGTGGAGTCAGCCGCTGGCTCCGGTCAAGGATCTGGACAGCCTCGCGAAGCGGTACCCGACGCGGAAGCTGACCCTGGACGGCGAGCGCAAGCCGCTGGAGTTCTACGGGACCGAGAATCAGCCGAATGCGTTCTCGATGGACAGCCTCGAGTTCTTCCTCGTGATCGCCCAGTACTTCCGTGAAGCGCTGCCTCTGCGGCTGATTCTGCTGCTCATCGCCTGCCAGCGGGCGGGGGGGCGGATTCCACTTACCCAGGAGGAGATGGCTACCATCCTGGATGTCAGCCGGACGAAGACCTCGGAAGCTCTGCACACGGTGATGTCTCATGGGATCGTCTTCAAGGTGCGGCGGGGTGTGTACCAGTTCAACCCGCCCTACAGTTACCGGGTGGCAGAGTTCATCCCGGGTACCGAGATGACGGGTGAGTTCGTGAAGGTGGAGCAGCACGGGACCATCTCGCAGATTCGTAGCGATACGAGCCTGCCGGACTTGGTGCGCTTCCCTTCGCTGGACCACATGAGGCAGGCCATCGCGGAACTGCGGGCCGAACGGGCAAGAGAGCGCGCTGCGCGTCGGGTGAGCCGGACGAAGCGCACGGGAGAAGGGACGGCTCAGTGAGCACCTTGCGATTCGCCGCGGTCAACGCCGACGGGCTGCTCTCCGACCTCGACCTGCCGCCGGCGGCGTACCGGGTACTGCTCAAGCTGCGTTCGCTCAGCGAGCCGGGCGGTCGGATCCTCATCGACCAGGCGACGGTCGGCGGGATGCTGGACCTGAGCCGGCCGAGCGTGAATGCCGCGCTGCGGAGCCTGGAGTTGGCGAAGTTGGTCAGGAAGATCCGGAACGGGGTCTACCAGATCAACCCGATGCTTGCCGGGTACACCTCGTTCGAGGATGCGGTCGCGGCCGTCAACGAGATGGACGCGGAGGAGCGGCTGGACGCGCGGGGCTATGTGGCCAGCTATCACCGGGCGGTGGCGGCGTATCAGGACCAGCTCGCCGAGCAGCGCAAGAAGCGGGCGGCTCAGGCCGTTGCGAAGAAGGCCGCCGAATCGAAGCGGCGTCGGGCGCTGCACGCGGTGGGCTGAGGGTGTGGCGTTGAAGGGCTTCTGAGGGGTGCTCAGGGGCTTGTGGGGGCCCCGGAGTACTCCGGGGCCCTTTGTGGTGTTTGAGGGGCTCAGGACGGGCGTGAGCGTCCGGGGCTTGGGTGGCTGCCCGGTGGGAGGACGCTCCCTCAGAAGTTGAGCTCCACGTAGTCGATGTCGGTGAACTCGACGAGGAGGCCCTGGGCTCGGGCGCCGTTGTCCTTGAAGTAGATCTCCTGGAGTCCTTCGGCGGTGATGGAGCGGAGCTGGGCCTCGCCGGCTCCGGCCTCGTGGGCGCTGAAGAGGCGGGAGGCGTACTCCGCGGGGAGGTGCTGGGTGATCCGGCGCATGCGGCCGTCGTCCGTGGTGCCGGGGGCGGCGCTGAAGCCGAAGCGGGCGCGGGTCTCGATGACCAGGCCGGTCTGCTTCGCGGCCTTGTCGCGGGCGCGCTTGCGGACGAGGGGCTGCCAGCGGCGGCGGACTTCGCGCTCCAGGCGGGCGGAGAGGGCCGGCTTGGGCTGCTTGATCTGGTCCTTCACGTACCGCTCGACGGTGCGCCGGGAGATGGCGAGGAGGTCTGCCACGGCCTTGGTCGATTTGAGCTGTTTGACGAGGTAACGGATCTGGGCGCCCGCCGACTTGGGGATGGGGCGGGTGAAGTTCTGCTCGTCGGCGCGGTCGAGGCTGTCGCTGATCTCGGACATGGGTGGCTCTTACTCTCCGTCGGCCGCGGCGTCGTGGCCCTTGATGTGGCGGGCGGGGTTGTGGCGTTCGTCGAGCAGCTGAACGGCCCAGAGGAGGGGCTGGGTGCCCTCGTGCTTGACCATGCCGGGGCTGACGCCGAGGCGGAATCCGCCGGGCAGGGGCTTGCCCTCGGGGGTGCGGGGGAGGAAGTCGAGGGGGCTGGGGCCGTCGGAGAGGTAGACCGCGCAGTCGGAGAGGACCGCGATCGGGTAGAGGTCTGCCGCTGTGGCGAGCTTGTGCATCTTGCGGTGCATGTTGACGCGGGCCGTGGAGATGACGGCGGCGCGGATGTCGGGGCGCCAGGTGGGGCGTTCGAGGGCGGGCCAGCTCTCGCCGGGGCGGTAGCCGGCGCCCTGCGGGCGCTCGCGGAGCTTGCCGATGCCGCCCTTGACGGTGGACTTGATCGCCGAGAGGACCGCCGTCTGGGGGAGGGCGTGGGCGGGGTCGTTCTTGTACTCCGCCATCGCCTCGAGGAAGGCGGAGTCGGTGAGGGACGGGTGGACGCCGAGTTCGGCCATCGTGGCCATGTACGCGTCCCGCAGCCGGGTGTACCAGGCGTCGAGGTACGGGCCGTGCTCCGGGCGGAGCCAGGCCTCGGTCGGCTGGACGGTGAGGCCGAGCTCCTGGGCGTAGGCGAGCGTCGGAGTGGCGTACCAGGCGGGGCCGGTGGGCGGGAGGCCGTGCGGGGTGAAGGGGCTGGGGAGCCGGGGGTCCATGGCGGAGGCCTGGGCGGAGAGGTCCACGAGCCAGGAGCCGGGGAGCTTCGGGTCGAAGCGGGGGCCGTCGGTGTGGACCGCGGGGCCGGTGCCGACGAGGAGGCGGTTGGCGGCCGCGGCGAAGGCCATGTTCACGTCGATGCCGACGGCGTGGGTGCGGGTGCACTCGGCGTCGCTGAGGAGCTGGGGATCGCGGATCCAGTCGTAGGCCTCCTCGTCGAGGACCTGGTCCGGGGTGCGCTGGTGGGAGCGGGGGTAGAGGGCCGCGACGACCGGGTGCTCGTCGGGTGCCTCCGGGGGAGCGGGGTCGACGGGGCGGGTGAGGGAACCGGCGACCGGGGCGGAGACCCAGGCGTTCGTGGACTCGTCGCGGGCGGCGCGGGTGGGCGGGCGCAGCGCGGTCATCAGCTCCAGGCCGGAGACGGCCGTGGAGCCGCGGGGGGTGAGGACACGGGTCGCGTAGGCGGTGAGCAGGTCGGCGAGTTCCGGTGCGGGGAGCTCGGCGGTGTGTTCGCCCCAGGCGCGGGGGTCGAGGGCGCCCCAGGGGAGGATCGCGAGCTGGACGCACTGGCGGCCGGTGGTGGGGGTGGCGGGGCGGTAGATGCGGGGCCACGGGCCGAAGCCGCGGCGGGTCAGCTGCCACTTCGATTTGGTGAGCTGCTTGATGACGGGGTGGTCGTCGGGGAGGCGCAGGCCGCGGCGGTCTTCGAGGACCAGGGGGAGCCCGAGTGCCTCGGTGGCGGCGGGGGTGAGGACGAGGAGGGGGTCGCCGTCCTTGCCGTTGCGGTGGAGGCGGGGGGAGCGGAGGTCGGCGGCGGGGGAGAGGGCCCACTCGATGAGGGCGGGGAGGGTGGTGGGGGGCGTGAGGACGGCGCCGTGGGCGGCGTGGGCCTTTCCTGATCCGTCCAGAACGGCGAGGGGACCGTTGCCCTCCGGGTGGGGCGGGGGGGTGGGCTTCGTGGGGGTCCGGCGGGGCGTGGGCGTGCCCGGTCCCGTCTGGGGGTGGGGGGTTGGGGGTGCGGGGTGCGGGCCCTGCGGGGCTGTTCCCCTACCCGCCCCTTCCCGAGACTGGGGCTCCGCCCCAGGCCCCGGGTGAGGGGGTGCGGTCTCGGGGGTGGCGTTAACGGCGTTAACGGGTGCGGCGCTGCTGGGGGTGGCCGGTTGAGGGGAGACGGCCTGGGCCCGCGGGGCGGCGGCGATCGGCTGGGGCGAGGCGGGCTGGGGAGCGTTAACGGCGTTAATGGGGGTGGTGCCGGCGGTGGGGGCGTTAACGGCGTTAATGCCGTGGAGGTCTGCCAGGCCGTTGAGGAGGCGGGCGTAGGCGGCGCGCTTGGGGGGGCGGGGGGCCGTGCGGCCGGTTTCCCAGGAGGTGACCGTCTCGCGGCGGACGGCCAGGGCCTGGGCGATCTGGTCCTGGCTCAGGCCTGCTGCTTCGCGGAGGCGCTTGCGCTCGTCCGGGTGGGGGAGGGCGTCTTGTGCCGCGGCCTCTTCGAGCAGGGCGTCGACCGCGGCGAAGAGCGTGGTCTGTTCGTTTTCGTGCGCGTTGGGCATTGGCACCTCCAGGCGCAGCTTATGCGAACCGCACCATGGAACGCACGTGAAACACACGTGGGGGCGGTGGTGGTCCGGACTGGCCAACGCCCCCTTCGTGTCCGGGCCGGGGTGGATCGTGGGTCAGATGCGGGTGAGGAGGAGCTCTGTCACCGCCTTCAGGTCATCCGGGGTGAGGTGTGCGGTGAGGGCGTCCGCGATCGTGTCCGGGGAATCCGCCGCGATGGTGATGCGGCGGGGGGACGCGGCGGGGGAGGGGTGGGGCTCGGGGGCGGGAGCCGGGGCCGGGCGGGTGCGTTGGCGCGGGGGGTTAACGGCGTTAACGGCTTCCTCCGCCGCGGACGCCTGGTCCTCCTGGGGGAGGCGGCCGATGCGGCGGGCCGGTTCCACCTTGAGTTCGCCGGTCTCCACCTTGTCCTGGAGATCCGGGGTGAGGTTCAGGAGGGTCAGGCGCTGGGAGACCCAGGCCGGAGTCTTGCCGAGGCGCTTGGCGACCTGGGCCTGGGAGCCGTGGACCTCGACGAGTTCCTGCAGGGCGCGGGCCTGGTCCATGGGTGCCACGTCGACGCGGTGGACGTTGGCGATGAGCGCCGACTCCAGGATGTCCGCCGCCGAGGAGGCGAGGGTGTCGTTGACGTGGATCTGCATGGTGCGTAGGCCGGCGCGCTGGGCGGCGGCCAGACGGCGGTTGCCGTCGATGACCACGTACGGGGCGCGGCCCAGGCCCTCGGCGTTGCCGGGGTGGGCCTCCATGAAGGCCATCCGGGTGGCGACCGCCAGGGGCTGGAGCTGGCCCCGGACCGTGAGGGACGCGGCGAGCTCTTCGAGCTCGGTGAGGTCCTCGCGGAGGTTGAACGGGTTGTGGGCGAGGGCCTCGATCGGCACCTCCGAGGGCGGGACGATGCCGGAGGTGGGGGCGCCGGTGGCTTCGGCGATGGCCGCGCGGCGGGAACTGACGCCGACGGGCTGGGCGCGGGCGAAGGAGCTCGAGACTCCGAGTTTGTCGGCCTTGCTCATGAGATCTCCCTTGCGAGGGCGCGCAGGGCGACCGCCTGCTCGCCCTTGGGTGCGTAGACGAACAGCGGCTGCTTCACGCGGACCGCTTCGCGCTGTTCCTTGAGGTCGGGAACGATGGCCACCACGCGCGGATCCTTTATGTCCATCCAGGCCTGGAGGGAGGAGGTCGCGATGTAGCCGCGCCGGCCGTCGTAGAGGTTGACGACGAGACCGAGGTAGTCGATGTCGAGGCTGAGATCGTCGCGGAGGTCGTTGATCTGGGAGGTGAGGAGGTCGTAGGCGTCCGCCGAGGAGTCCTCCGCCTGGACCACGATCAGCGCGCCGGAGGCGCCCGGCTGTTCGGCGTCGCGGCGGCGTCCGTAGTAGATGGCGGCGTCCATGCTGAGGCCGAGGCTCGGCGGGCAGTCGATCAGGATGACGTCGTAGTCGGCCTCGACGGGGGCTAGGGCCCGCTCGAGTGCGGCCTCGCGGGCGCGGACCGTGGAGAGGCGGACGTCGAGGAGGAACGCGTCCGTGCAGGCCGGGAGGATGTGCAGGCGGTCGCCGAAGTGCTCGTCCGGGATGGGGACGATCAGGTCGGCGAGGGGGCCCTTGGCCTCGCCCGCCATGTGGCAGGTCAGGCTGTCCCCGCCGATGGGCAGCGGCTGGCGGCCGAGCTGCTTGGTGAGGTGGCCCTGGGGGTCGAAGTCGACGAGCAGGACGCGCATGCCGAGGCCGGGCAGGTCTTCCAGGTCCACCGGCGGGGCGGATGCGGCGGATGCGAGTGAGTCCGGGGCCGTCTGGCCGCCGTCATCGGCGGCCGAGAGACGGGCCAGTTGGCGGGCCACGCGGACCGGGTGGAGGGTGTCGGGGTCTTCCGCGAGGGCCTCGGCGGTGCCGGCGGTGATGGCGGTCTTGCCGACACCGCCCTTCTGGTTGCACACCACGATGCGCCGTACGACCGAGGGCCGCTTCACGGTGGGGGCCGGGTTCATCTCCAGCCAGAGGGAGACGGCTTGGGCCAGCCCCTGGATGAGGGAGACACCGCGGTCCCTGGAGCCGGTACGGAAGGACTCCCACTGCCCGGCGGGCAGCCAGGTGGAGAAGGATTCCGCGCCGGAGGTGTCGACGGGGGAGGGGGAGGAGGCGAGCGCGTTCCAGTGGGCGATGCCCTGGTGGACGGCGTCCTGGATGTCCACACGCAGCTGGGCGGTGCGGATCTTGAGCTCCTGGCGCAGCCACGGAGGGAGTTTGGAGACGACCTTCTCGCGGTCGCTCGGTGACGAGGGTGAAGTCATGCGAGGGACTTTACTAACGTTCAAGGGTGTTTGTGGGCACCACGCTTGAGTTTTGCTAACGAAGTGGTGTGGATCGGCCGGGAATCGACCCCGGGCGGGGGCGGGGGGTGGGGACAGGGCGCGTCGTCAGCCGGTAGTGGACGGTGCGGAGTCCGGGGCGGGCAGCCCCAGTTCGGACCGGCACTCGGGCGAGCGGCCGGGTCGAAGCGGGAGATGCGGTCCGCGGGCACGATCCCAGGGATGCCGGTGAAGGAGGCGAACTCGATGACCAGACGGATCCCGGCGCGGATCCGGACATCGGAGCGGGGCCCGAAGGCGATCCGGTGGGTCGGGTCGATGGCGGGCAGGCCCTCGGATAGCTGGAACTGCTCGTCCATCAGCGTTCGGGCGAGGGCTTCCTTGGAGGAGAAGTGGATCATTAACGGCGTTAACGCGGCGGGTGCGGGGTGGGGTGGGGTGGGGCGGGGTGGGGGGCGGCCCAGGCATTAACGGCGTTAACGCTGGGGCGGCGCGGAGCGGGGGAGTTAACGGCGTTAACGGTGAGGGCGGCCGGGGTGGGAGGCATTAACGGCGTTAACGGTCCGGGGCGGGAGGGGTGCGCAGCATTAACGGCGTTAACGGTCGGGTGGTCGGGGTGGTCAGGGCGGGGGGCATTAACGGCGTTAACGGTGGGGGTGGCTGAGGGCTGTCGGGGGGCGTGGTGTTGGGTGCGGGGGCGTTAACGGCGTTAATGCTGGGAGGGCGGGGGCTGGTTGGGGGCTGGGCATTAACGGCGTTAACGCCGGGGGCTTGGTGGTGGGTGGGGTCGGTCGTGGGTGGAAGGTGCGAGGGCATGGGTGAATCGGGGCCGTGGGCGGTGCCGTTCCGGTTGGACGTGGCGCAGAGCGAGTTGGACGATCTGGGGCGGCGGCTGGAGCTGGCGCGGTGGCCCGACGAACTGCCGGGGGTGGGGCGGGCCTACGGGATGCCGCTCGGGGAGCTCCGTGAGCTCGCGGGGTACTGGCGTACCGGCTACGACTGGCGGGCCGCCGAGGCGCGGTTGAACGAATGGCCGCAGTACACCACCGTCATCGACGGGGCCCGGGTGCACTTCGCGCACGTGCGGTCGCCCGAGCCGGACGCGGCGCCGCTGCTCATGACCCACGGCTGGCCGGGTTCCTTCGTGGAGTTCCAGAAGGTCGCCGGTCCGCTGACGGATCCGCGGGCGCACGGCGGGGATCCCGCCGATGCCTTCCATCTGGTGCTGCCGCACATCCCCGGCTTCGCCCTGTCCGGGCCGACCACCGAGCGGGGGTGGGAGTTCAAGCGGGTCGCGCGGGCCTTCGGCGTGCTGATGGAGAGGCTCGGGTACGAGGAGTACGGGGTCCAGGGCGGCGACTGGGGCGCCGCCGTCTCGAGGGAGCTGGGGCGGATCCGGCCCGGGAACGTGCGCGGGGTGCACCTGAACCTGCTCCCCGGCGCCGGGGCCACCGCCGAGCCCGGGCCGGAGGAACTGGCCCTGCTGAGCCCGGCCGAGCGGGAGCGCACGCTCGCCTCCTGGGAGCGGTACCGGGTCTGGGCGCGCGAGCGGCAGGGCTACGCCGACATCCAGGCGACCCGGCCGCAGACGCTCGCGTACGGGCTGAACGACTCGCCGGTCGGGCTGCTCGCCTGGATCGGCGAGAAGTTCGCGGAGTGGGCGGACCCGCGCTGCCCCGTGGACCGCGATCAGATGCTGACCAACGTGACCTTGTACTGGCTGACGGGGACGGCCGGCTCCGCCGCCCGCATCTACTACGAGCGTGCCCACGCCGACTACCAGGGCGCGGCGCCCGCGGTGTCGAGCACCCCGACCGCGCTCGCCGACTTCCCGCGGGACAACTTCGTACCGCTGCGGCACATCGCGGCGCGGACCGACCGCATCGTGCGCTGGACCTCGTACGAGAAGGGCGGGCACTTTCCCGCGATGGAGGTTCCGGAGCTGCTGGTGGACGACGTCCGGGCCTTCTTCCGCTCCTTGTGACCCACGTCTCCTTCGCGCGTGTCACGTTCCGCGCCGCCCGTGTGTCCCATGGATGACAGCGCAAGGGGCGAGCGGGAGAAGGAGACGGCCATGAAGGTTCTGCTGGCGGGTGCGAGCGGGGTTCTGGGACAGCGGGCGGTACGGGCCCTGTGCGCGGCCGGACACGAGGTCGCCGGTCTCGGCCGGGGCGCCGGGATGGAGGTCCGGGCCGACCTGCTCGACCGCGAGGGCCTGCTGCGCGCCGTGGACGGGCTCGGCTTCGACGTGGTGGTGCACGCGGCCACGGCGTTGTCGGGGAAGACCATGGCCCGGCACCAGGACATGACGGGGACGAACGCGCTGCGCACCGAAGGCACCGTCAACCTGCTGGCCGCCGCACGGGAGACCGGGGCGCGGCGGTTCGTCGTGGAGTCGATGATGTTCGGCTACGGGTACGGGGACCACGGCGGGGCCGTGCTCGGCGAGGACGACGGCTTCGGGCCGCAGGGGGCGAACGTCTGGCTGGAGCGGCACGTCGGCGCGATGCGGACCAAGGAGGAACTGGCCTTCACCGCCGACGGGATCGAAGGGGTGAGCCTGCGCTTCGGGCTGTTCTACGGGGCCGGTGTCACCGATGCCCACGTGGTGCCGATGCTGCGCAAGCGCGCTCTCCCCGTGGTGCCGGCCAAGGGGCGGGCGCTGAGCTGGGTCGACGTGGCCGACGCGGCGAACGCCGTGGTCGCCGGCGTGGAGTCGGGGCGGCCCGGGCAGGCGTACAACATCGCCGACGACGAGCCGCTGGGCTGGGACGCCCACATGCGGGCGGTGGCCGCGGCGTTCGGGGCGCCCGCGCCCGTGACCGTACCGCTGTGGGTGCTGAAGCCGGCCCCGCTCGCGCACACCATCATGGCCACGGACCTGCGGCTGTCGAACGCCAAGGCGGGGCGCGAGCTGGGCTGGGCTCCGGCGTACGCGAGCAGCTCGGCCGGGGCGGGAGCGCTTGCGGAAGCCGCGGGGGCAGCGGCAGCATGATCGTTCGTGCCCCCTGCCGCGTACCTTCCGGATGCTCCTTCTGATGCCCTCGGTCCCTTCTCCGCCCATCGCCGGCTGCTGTTCGACGTCGCCTACCGGATGCTCGGCAGCGTCGTCGACGCCGAGGACGTCCTCCAGGACGCGTGGCTGAGCTGGGACCGGGCGGACCGGTCCGCGGTCCTCAACCCGCGTGCCTACCTGGTCCGCACGGTCACCAACCTGTCGTTGAACCGGCTCACTTCGGCCCGCGCCGCCCGGGAGGCCTACATCGGGCCGTGGCTGCCCGAGCCGCTGCTGACCGAGCCCCTGCCGACCGTGCCCGACGGTGCGGAGGGGGTGGAGAGGGCCGAGACGGTGTCGACCGCGATGCTGGTGGTGCTGGAGAGCCTGAGTCCGCTGGAGCGCGCCGTGTTCGTGCTGCGGGAGGTGTTCGGGTACTCGTACGCGGAGGTCGCGGGGGTGCTGGACCGCGCGGAGGCGACCGTACGGCAGACCGGGCACCGGGCACGCGCCCACGTACGGGCCCGGCAGCCGCGGTTCGCCACCGAGCCGGGGCAACGGGGCGAGGTGACCCGGCGGTTCCTGGACGCGTGCGCGGGCGGGGACCTGAACGCGGTGATGGAACTGCTCGCCCCCGGGGTGACGGCCTGGTCGGACGGCGGCGGCAAGGTGACGGCGGCCCGGCGGCCGCTGCACGGGGCCGACCACGTGGCGCGCTGGCTGCTGGGGATGCTGGCCAAGCCCTCGCTGCGGGCGGTGACCCTGGAGTCGGCGCGGGTCAACGGGGAGGAGTCCGTGGTGTTCGTGTACGGGGGCGTCGCACGGGCGGCGTTGACGTACGACCTGGACGCGGTGGACGGGCGGGTCGTGAACCTGCGGTTGCAGGTGAATCCGGAGAAGGTGGCGGGGCTGCGCTGAGAGGGCCGGCAGGGACGGCGGGCCGGTCCGTGGACGGGGTGTCCGGGATGTGGAATTGGCGCACGCGGGCCGCCGCCGGGCTGTGATCATCATCCGATGATCGACGAACAGCGGACCCGGCCCGTGCTGGTTGGCGACGAGCGCGCCACCCTCACCAGCATCCTCCAGCGGCAGCGGGACACCCTGATGATGAAGTGCGCCGGGCTGTCGGACGAGCAGCTGCGGCGCCGGGCGGTGGCTCCGTCGGGGCTGAGCCTGCTCGGGCTGGTACGGCATCTCGCGGAGGTCGAGCGGGGATGGTTCCGCAACGTCGTGGGCGGCGAGGACGTGCGCGGGTACTTCGGGAAGAACGAGGCCGGGGAGTGGCGGGAGTTCCACGTGGACGACGCCGATGTCGCCGGCTCGTTCAAGATCTGGGAGGACACCTGTGCGCGCTCGCGGGAGATCGTGGACGCGGCCGCCTCCCTGGACGTGACCGGCTCCTACGAAGACCAGGAGTACTCCCTGCACTACGTACTGGCCCACATGATCGAGGAGTACGCCCGGCACAACGGGCACGCGGACCTGCTGCGCGAGGCGATCGACGGGACGACGGGGGAGTAGCGGCGCCCCCTCCCGGCCGGGCTACGCCGCGGAGGCCGTGGTGCGGTCCACCTCGTCCAGGGCTGCCGCCCAGGGGAAGTGCGCCGGGGCGTCCGGGCCGGCCGGGCCGGGGACGAATCCGCCCTCGCCGAAGAGGACCTTCGCGCCGGCGCCGCGCAGGACGGCCAGGGACGGGTCGAACTGCGGGTGGGCGGCGAGGGCGGCGTTCGTGCAGGGCATGGCGACGACGGGGGTGCCCTTGCCGATGGCCTCGGCGGCGACCCCGACGACGAACCGGTCGGTCAGGCCGAGGGCCCAGGCGTTGACGGAGTTGAACGTGGCCGGGGCGAAGAGCAGGGCGTCGGCCGCCGGCCATACGTCGGGCTCCCCGGGCAGCTTGTACTGCCAGCGGACGGCGTGGCCGGTGAGCGCGGCGAGACCGTCGAGGCTGCCGGACAGCCAGTGCGCGGCCGTGGGGGTGAGTCCGAGGCAGACGTCCCAGCCGCGGGACTGGGCGTCCTCGATGACGTGGGCCACGTCGAAGACGGGCGGGGCGGCGGAGCAGAGCAGGTAGAGGGTCTTCGTCGTGGTCATACCGCAATGTGATCATATTGCTTGACCTGCGGTTGACCGAGGGCGGGCGCGGCAGCCGCCTGCGAGGTGCTGACGCGGCGAACCCCCGGACCCGGTGCGGTGAGCGGTCGGTCGGTCCGGGGGTTCGCAGGTGAAGGCCGGCTGGTGGTGCGGGTCAGCGGTTGGTGACGGTCTGCTGGGCGTTGCCCGCGGTGAACGCGTCGAACGCGCCCGAGAAGTCGGTCAGGTCGTCGCCGGCCTGGCCGGGCACCAGGGTCGCGAAGTCTTCGGAACCGTCTGCGAGGGTGCTGGCGACGGGGTCGGCGTGCGGCGGCTCGGCGGCCATGGCGGGGGCGGCCACGGCGAGGGCTGCGGTGCCGGCGATGAGGGCCGTGGTGACGATGCGCTTGATCATGCCCTGGTGAACGAGGTGGCCGTACGGGGGTCACTACGGCCACCCGGTTGCCGGAGCCCGGACCTTGGCCGGGTCCACCCTGTGAGGAACGCCGACAGCAGGGAGTGCACGACGGCGGGCCGGTCCAGGTGGACGTCGTGGCCGGAGCCGGGGACGGAGACCGCCGTCGTCACGGTGGACGGGTCGGCCGAGTCGAGCATCCGGACGGACTCCTCGGGCGGCACGATGCCCTTCTCCCCGATGACGAGCAGGGTGGGACACCGGACCGCTCGCCACTGCGGCCACCACGCGCGGGTGCTGTTCTCGGTGATGGCCGCGACCATCACCGAGCGTTCGAAGCGCGGGTGCCAGCCGTCCGCGCGCTGCTCCAGGCCGGCTGCCCAGGCCTCGCCGGCCTCGACCAGCACGAGGCCCCGTACGAGCTCCGGGTGGGCGGCGGCGGTGAGCATCGCGGTGTGACCGCCGAGCGACTGGCCCACCAGCACCGGGCGCTGCACGCCGAGCTGTTCGCAGACGGCACGCACGTCCGCGACGAACGCGGCGCGGGAGACGTCCGCGGGACGGCGCTCGCTGGCTCCGTGACCGCGCTGGTCCACCGCCACCACGCGGTGGTGCGGGGCCAGGTGCGCGGCGGCCGCGTCCCATTCGCCCGCGTGGCCCGCGAGACCGTGGAGGAGGACCACCGGGGGTGTGGAGGCAGGGTGGTGGGGGTTCCAGTCGCGGCAGGTCAGGCGGACGCCGGCTCGGGTGACGGTGCGCTCGGTCCACATCATGGGGAGATCATCCGATACTTCTTTCGGTGGGCCGATGAGTTTTCGCGCGGGTCCCGGTCTACCTCTCGTACGTCGCATCGGCAGAGAGAAGAGGACCGTCATGAGCGAGCCGGTGAAGGGCCCCGCCAGCTACTTCCCTTCCATCGAGAAGAAGTACGGCCGCCCGATCGCGGAGTGGCAGGAGCTCATCCGGGATTCGCCGCTGACCAAGCACATGGAGCTCGTCGGCTGGCTCAAGACCGAGCACGGGGTCGGACACGGGCACGCCAACGCGCTCGTGAAGCACACGCTCACCGAGCCGTAGCCGTAGCCGTAGCCGTAGGGCGTGGGCGGGGGGTGCGGGCGAGGGGGCGTGGACGCAGGCGTATGTGGTTGAGCTTCTCGGCGATGTTCCGTCTCAGGCCGCCGGAGTTGACTGGTTCTCATGACGGAGACGACGCAGCAGACGCAGAACGACACCGCCCTCCGCACGCTGGTCATCGGCGGCACGGGCAAGACCGGCCGGCGTGTGGCCGAGAAGCTGACCGCGCTGGGCCGTCCGGTCCGCATCGGGTCGCGCTCCGGTGAGCCGGTCTTCGACTGGAACGAACCCGCGAGCTGGGGACCGGCCCTGGAGGGTGTGGACCGGGCGTACGTCACGTACTACCCCGACCTCGGTTTTCCCGGCGCCGCCGAGCACGTCGGGGCCTTCGCCCGGGCGGCGGTGGCCGCCGGGGTCCGCCGGCTCGTGCTGCTCTCGGGGCGCGGCGAGGAGGCGGCGCAGCGGAGCGAGGAGGCGCTGAAGGAGTCCGGGGCCGACTGGACGGTGGTGCGCGCCGCCTGGTTCAACCAGAACTTCGACGAGAGCTTCTTCCTGGAGCCGGTGCTCGCCGGCGAGATCGCCCTGCCGACGGCCGACGCCGTCGAGCCGTTCGTCGACACCGAGGACATCGCCGACGTGGTGGTGGCCGCGCTGACCGGGGACCGGCACATCGGCCGTACCTACGAGCTCTCCGGCCCGCGGCTGCTCAGCTTCGCCGACGTCGCGGCCGAGCTGTCGAAGGCGACCGGGCGCGAGATCGCGTACGTTCCGGTCTCGGACGAGGCCTACCGGGCGGTGCTGCGGGAGAACGGGCTGCCGGAGGAGTTCGCGGAGCTGTTCACGCTGATCCTGGACGGGCGCAACGCGCACCTGGTGGACGGGGTCGAGGAGGTACTGGGCCGCAAGCCGCGGGACTTCTCGGAGTTCGCGCGGGAGGCGGCTGCCCGCGGCGTCTGGGACGTGTAGGGGATGGGGGGTCGGGCCGCGGGTGGTCGGGGTGCGGGTGGGGAGAATGGGCCGATGGATACGCTGACGGCTCTGCTCGAAGGCCCCAAGGCCACATCGGCCTTCCTCGTGAAGTGCGTGTTCAACCCGCCCTGGTCGGTGCGGATCGAGGACCGTGCCCCGCTGTCGGTGATGACGTCGGTGCACGGATCGGCGTGGCTGCTGCCGGACGGCGACGAGCCCGTGCTGCTCGCGCCGGGCGAGGCGGCCCTGGTGCGAGGACCGCTTCCGTACACCCTGGCCGACGCCAGGGACACGCCGCCGCAGATCAGGGTGGGTCCGGACCAGCGGTGCAGCAGGGTGGACGGCGGGGAGGACGTGTCGGACTCCATGGCCCTCGGGGTACGGACCTGGGGTGCGGCGGAGGGTTCGGCGGTCCTGCTGAGCGGTACCTACCAGGATCCGGGCGAGATCGGCAGCCGCCTGCTCACCACGCTGCCGCGGGTGCTGGTCGGGCCGGTGGACCCCACGCTGGTCGGGCTGCTGGGGGCGGAGATCTCCCGTACGGAGCCGGCTCAGGAACTCGTCCTGAACCGGATCCTGGACCTGCTGCTGATCGGCGTCGTACGCGGCTGGCTCGCGGAGCGCGGCGGCGCCGAGAACGACCCGGTGACCGGTCCGGCGCTGCGGCTGCTGCACGAGAATCCCGCCTACGGCTGGACCGTGGAGTCGCTGGCCCGCAAAGTCGGCGTCTCGCGGGCCGCGTTGGCCCGTCGTTTCACCGAGCTGGTCGGCGAGCCACCGATGTCCTACCTGACGGGCTGGCGGCTGGCACTGGCGGCCGACCTGCTGCGCGACCCGTCCACGACGCTCGCCTCGGCCGCCCACCGGGTCGGCTACGGCTCGGCGTTCGCCCTGTCGACGGCCTTCAAGCGGGTACGGGGGGTCAGCCCGCGGGAGTACCGGGCGGGGGCGGCGGCCACCAACACTGCCGCGGGCTAGCGGCGGCGGCGAGGGCGGACGAACGGGCGGACCGGGCGGGGTACTAAGGGTTGGCGAGTTCCAGGACGCCCACGGTTTCGCCGTCGCTCTGTTCGCCCGTCGGGCGGAAGCCGAGGGAGAGGTAGAAGGGTTCGGGGGTGCCGGGGCCCGGGTGCCAGGTGACGTAGGCGTGGGAGGCGCCCCGGCGGCGGAGTTCGTCGGTGAGCGCCGTGACCGCGAAGCGGCCGTAGCCCTTGGACTGGTGGGCCGCCGAGATGTTCAGGCGCCAGAGGCCGGAACGGATGTCCTCGGGGTCCTCGGCCGGGTTCCAGGCGATGTCGAGGAAGGCCATCAGGAAGCCGACGACCTCGTCGCCGTCGACGATCGCCCTGGGCCAGGCCGTCTCCCCGTGGGCGTAGGCCTCGGCCAGTGACTTCACGACGGGGGAGACGAGGTGCTCCTGGTCGGGGCGGACCGACAGCGCGCAGACGGCGGCGAAGTTGTCGGGAGTGACCGGGGCGAGACGGAGGGAGGTGGTGCGTGCGCTCATCCGCGCAGCCTACGTGTGCGGTACATGCGAGTTGGAGGGGTGGTGCGGCATTGAAGGTTCACTGGCCGGATGGTGCCGGTGATGGCACGATCGGCAGCCGTCGGGGGCGGTGCAGGCCTCCCGGTTCGGATTTCGACGGATATACGGGGGCACAGCTGATGGGATCCACCGGAACCAGACTCTCCACCGCACTGCTCGTCCTGTCGACCGTTCTGGTCGGCCTGATGGCGGGGCTGTTCTTCGCCTTCGACGTCTCGGTGATGCCGGGACTGGCGAAGACCGACGACCGGACGTACGTCACCGCGATGCAGAGCTTCAACGCCGTCATCGACGGGAACCCGCTCTTCGGGACGGTCTTCGTCGTCGCGCTGCTCGCCGCCTTCGCCGCGGCCTTCGTCGAGGCGCGGGCCGGACGCCGCGCGGTCGCGCTGCGGGCCGCGGTGGCCGCGGCGGCGTACCTCGTCGTGCTCGTCGTCACCTTCGCCGTCAACATTCCGCTCAACAACGAACTCGCCGACGTGGGTGATGCCGCGAAGCTGACCGACTTTCCGGTCGTGGAGAAGTTCAAGGGCACCTGGGAGACGGCGAACATCCTGCGCACCCTGCTCTGCGCGGCGGCGCTGACCGCCCTGGCACGGGCGCTCGTGCTGTACGGGCGGGCGACGGGGGCGGCTGCCCGGTCCGATCGGCAAGACACCGCCTAGGCGACGGCCGCCAGGAGGGCCCAGGACTGGCAGGCCAGGGCGGCCGTGCAGAGTGCGGTGCGCCAGCGGTTGGCCGGTACCCACTTCCTCTCGAACGCGGCGCGTACGGCGGCCGGGTCCGCGATCCGCTCGGCGGGACCCGCCGCCTCCAGGGCGTTGTTGAGGGGGATGTTCACCCGGCCGGTGACCGCGACGGCGAGCACGTAGAGGACGAGGGCGCCCGCCAGCGCGGGCACCGGCGCGTGCTCGTCGGAGGGCAGGTGCAGGGCCAGTGCGAGGGCCGTGAACAGGAGCGCGCCCAGGAACGCCAGCATGAACCAGCCGTTGATGATGGACGTGTTCACGCGCTGCATGACGGAGATGAGGGTCCGGTCGTCGGAGCGCTTCAGCGCGGGCATCACCGAGACGTCGAAGGCGAAGAAGAGGCCCGCCATCAGGCCCGTGGTCAGCGTCGCGGCGACGAGGGCGGCGGCCCGTGCGATGTCCATAAGGCCTGTCTATGTCCTGCCTCGTGGTTCTGTCCATGGTGGAGCAGGGCCCGGCCGTGGTGGAGCACGGTCTGTCCCCTGTGGGGCACGACCTGTCCGCGGTGGAGCAGGGGTCGAGTCGTCCGTGGTGGAGTGGGCGTCGATGGGAGCAGGCCGGAATGGCTCGTGGCCGTGGTCGGCGGGAGGGGTACCCTCCCGCTGGGGACTATTTTCGGATAATAATTTCCGCCATGTGGAAATGACGTCCGGAGCTTCGAGCCGCATCTCGAGGCCGGTCCCCGCATCGAGACCTGGAGGAACAGACCGTGACGGACCCCAAGGACCCGCAGGGCCGGCTTGACGCGCTGCGTGCCGACATCGAGCGCCGGAACCCCGCCCAGCCCGAGTTCCACCAGGCCGTACGGGAGGTCCTGGACACCCTGGCCCCCGTGTTCGCGGCGCGCCCCGAGTACGCGGAGCCGGGTGTGGCCCTGCTGGAGCGGCTCACCGAGCCGGAGCGGCAGATCATCTTCCGGGTGCCGTGGCAGGACGACCGCGGTCGCGTCCACGTCAACCGTGGCTACCGCGTCGAGTTCAACAGCGCGCTGGGCCCGTACAAGGGCGGCCTGCGCTTCCACCCGTCGGTGGACATCGGCGTGGTGAAGTTCCTCGGCTTCGAGCAGATCTTCAAGAACGCGCTGACCGGGCTCGGCATCGGCGGCGGCAAGGGCGGCAGCGACTTCGACCCGCACGGGCGGTCCGATGCCGAGGTCATGCGCTTCTGTCAGTCCTTCATGACCGAGCTCTACCGTCACATCGGCGAGCACACGGACGTCCCCGCGGGCGACATCGGCGTCGGCGGCCGCGAGATCGGGTACCTCTTCGGCCAGTACCGGCGCATCACCAACCGCTGGGAGGCCGGCGTCCTGACCGGCAAGGGCCAGGGCTGGGGCGGCTCGCTGATCCGTCCGGAGGCCACGGGCTACGGCAGCGTGCTGTTCGCCGCCGAGATGCTGGCGGTCAAGGGGCTCTCGCTGGACGGGCTGACGGCGGTCGTGTCCGGCTCGGGCAACGTGGCGCTGTACACGATCGAGAAGCTGCAGCAGCTCGGTGCGAACCCGCTGACGGCGTCCGACTCCCAGGGCTACGTGGTGGACGAGAAGGGCATCGACCTCGCGCTGCTGAAGCAGATCAAGGAGGTCGAGCGCGGGCGCGTGAGCGAGTACGCGCAGCGTCGCGGGCCGTCGGCCCGGTTCGTGCCGGGCGGTCGCGTGTGGGACGTGGCGGCGGAAGTCGCCTTCCCGTCGGCCACGCAGAACGAGCTGACCGCCGATGACGCGCGGACGCTGATCGCGAACGGCGTCAAGGCGGTGTCGGAGGGCGCGAACATGCCGACCACGCCGGAGGCGGTGCACCTGCTGCAGGCGGCCGGGGTCTCCTTCGGGCCGGGCAAGGCGGCGAACGCGGGCGGTGTCGCGGTCAGCGCGCTGGAGATGGCGCAGAACGCCGGACGCGTGGCGTGGAGCGCGGAGCGGGTCGAGGCGGAGCTGGCGGGGATCATGCGGGACATCCACGCGGTGTCCTACGCGACCGCCGAGCGGTACGGCTCCGCCGGGGACTACGTGACCGGGGCGAACATCGCGGGCTTCGAGCGGGTGGCGGACGCGATGCTCGCGCAGGGGCTGATCTGAGGCGCTGCTCGGCGATGTTCGGCGTTGCTCGGCGCTCGTCGGTGCTGTGGCGCTGACGGGCTGACGCGCTGGGGTGAGGGGCGGGTACGGGGTGCGGGGCGCCGGTTGTGGGTGGCGCTGCGTGAGGTGGTCCCCGACCCGCCCTTCCTCCGTTCCCGGGGGGCCCCCCCCGCCCCCCCGGGGGGGGGGGGCGGGGGGGGGGGGGGGGGGGGGGGGGGATGGAGTCCGTGGCGGGGCCTGCGGCTTGGATGCCGGCGGGGGTGGGTTTCGGCCCGGACCCCGGCCTCGCGTTCGGCGGGGCGGGGGCGGTCGTAGGGTGGGGCGGTTGGATGTGATCGACTCCGTGGGGGGATCAATGCTGACCGCGCTCACCGGGGTGTACGGAGACCGGCCCGACGCTCTGCGGGTGGCCGGGCGGGACGCCTCCTACGAGGACCTGCTCGGTGCGGCCCGTGCCGTGGCCGCCGATGTCGCCGGGGCGCCCGCCTTCGCGGTGACCGCGACGGCCTCGCTGGAGACCGTCGCCGCCGTCGTCGGGGGGCTGCTGGCCGGGGTGCCCTTCGTACCGCTGCCGCCCGACGCGGGGCCCGCCGAGCGGGAGCACATCCTGCGGGACTCCGGCGCGGTGCTCGTCGACGTGGACTTCGCGCGGCGTGGCGATGCGGGGGGCGGGGTCGCGGCCGGGTCCGAGCGGCCGGCGCTGATTCTGTACACCTCCGGGACGACCGGGCCGCCCAAGGGGGTCGTTCTCACCGCCGAGGCCCTGGCCGCCGATCTCGACGCCCTCGCCGAGGCCTGGCAGTGGAGCGCCGAGGACACCCTCGTGCACGGGCTGCCGCTGTTCCACGTGCACGGGCTCGTCCTCGGGGTGCTCGGAGCACTGCGCACCGGCAGCCGCCTCGTGCACACCGGGCGGCCGACCCCCGAGGCCTACGCGGAGGCCGGGGGCAGCCTGTACTTCGGGGTGCCGACCGTGTGGTCCCGTATCGCGGGGGCTCCGGCGGCGGCCGCCGCGCTGGGCGGGGCCCGGTTGCTCGTCTCCGGCAGCGCCGCGCTGCCCGCGCCGGTCTTCCGGGACCTGGAGCGGCTGACCGGGCTGCGGCCCGTGGAGCGGTACGGGATGACCGAGACGCTGATCACCGTGAGCGGGCGTGCGGGCGGGGAGGTACGGCCCGGTACGGTCGGTACCCCGCTGCGGGGCATCCGCACGCGGATCGCGGCGGAGGCGGGCGCGGAGATCGGCGAGCTGCAGCTCACGGGGCCGACGCTGTTCTCCGGGTATCTGGGCCGGCCCGAGGCCACGGCCGCCGCCTACACCGAGGACGGGTGGTTCCGTACGGGCGACATCGCGGCCGTCGACGAGACCGACGGGGTCCACCGGATCGTCGGCCGGGCCTCCATCGACATGATCAAGTCGGGCGGTTACCGGATCGGCGCCGGCGAGATCGAGAACGCGCTGCTGGACCACCCCAAGGTGAGCGAGGCGGCGGTGGTGGGGCTGCCGGACGCGGATCTCGGGCAGCGGATCGTGGCCTTCGTGGTGGCCGAGGGCGTCACGGGGCCGGAACTGACGGACTTCGTCGCCGCGCACCTGTCAGTGCACAAGCGGCCGCGCGAGGTGCGGTTCGTGGCGGCGATCCCGCGCAATGCGATGGGCAAGCCGCAGAAGAAGCTGCTGCTGGGCGACGGCTGAGGCCTAGGGTCCCTTTCGGGGGAGTGCGGTCAGGCGGTCGCGCGGGGCACCAGGTTCGGGGGAGTGCGGTCAGGCGGTCGCGCGGGGCACCAGGTGGCGGGCCAGGACCTCCAGGGCCCGGGTCAGCTCCGGCAGCCGCTGCGCCTCGGCCTCGCCGAGGGCACGGGCGAGGGCGTCCTCGACCTTGGACGCCCCGGCGGCGCGTACGGCGGCCACGCGCGGGGAGATTCCGGGGGCCTGGCGGACCAGCGTGCGGCGGCGGTCGGCCGGGTCGGGCGAGGTCTCCACGGAGCCGGCCTCGCGCAGGCGGGCGACGGCTCCGGACACCTGGCTCTGCGGGAGGCCCGTGCGCTGGGCCGTCTCGCCGACCGTCGTGCCGGGATGGGCGGCGATGTCGCCGGCGACGATCACGACGGAGCGGGTGCCGCCGGCGTACTGGCCCGGGCCGCCGGGGGGCTCGGGCAGGGCCTCCTCGCCGAGCTTCATCAAAGCGCGGCCCAGCAGGAAGAGTTCGATTCCGTCCACGGGAGCACGGTACATCGGAACCCGGCGAACCATCGAAGAAGATGCATCTTTTTCGATCCATCTCTATTGATGTATCTTAATCGATGGGTTAGGGTGATTGCAGAGAGTGACGGACTGGGGGTCCGGAGCCGCGAGCAAGGAGTTGCCATGAGTGCTGTACTCCACCACCAACTGCAGGGCTCCGGCCCGATGCTGCTCATCGCGCAGAGCGGGGAGGGGGACGCCGACCGCACCGTGGATCTCGTCCCGCACCTCACCGATGACTTCACCGTACTGACCTACGACCGCCGCGGACTCTCGCGCAGCCGGCCGGCGGAGTCCGGCCGGGCCGTGTCGCTCGCCGAGCACGCCGATGACGTCCACCGGCTGCTTGCCTCCGTCACCGACGAGCCGGTGCTGATGCTCGGCTGCAGCCTCGGGGCCGTCATCGGACTGCACCTGGCCGTTCGGCACCCGGAGCAGGTGAGCACCCTCATCGCGCACGAGCCGGTGGCTCCGAGGCTGCTTCCCGAGGGGGAGCGGGCCCGGCACGAGGCGGAGCTCGAGGAATTGCAGGGGATCTACCGGACGGGCGGGCTCGAAGCCGTCTTTCCGCAGATGGCGCGGGTCCTCGGGATAGACCTCGCGCGACGCGATGCGGAGCCGGGGCTCACCCCGCAGCCCCTGGACGAGCGACGGCGTGCCAACTTCGGCTACTTCATCGAGCACGACTTCACCGCCGTCGTGGAGGACACCCTCGACCTGGACGCCCTGACCCGGACCCCGACGCGCATCATCCCCGCGCTGGGTGCCGCCACACCGTCCAGCGTTTTCGACCACCGGTGCGCTACGGAACTGGCGGCTCTCCTGGACACGGAGATACAGGTCTTCCCGGGCGGCCACAACGGCAACACCACGCACCCCCGGGGCTACGCGGAGCGGCTGCGGGGGCTGCTGGCTCCGGCCGGGGCGTAGGCGCTCGGAAAAGGGCAACGGGCCTTTCGGACGGGGCAGGTAGCTTGCTCGCATGGACAAGACGTCTGATCAGGTCAGGGTCGATCGCCGGGCTCTGATAGCCGCTGGAGTGACCGTCGTGCTGTGGGCCTCCGCGTTCGTTTCCATCCGCTCGGCGGCCGCGCACTTCGGGCCCGGAGCGCTGGCGTTCGGACGGTTGCTGACCGCCTCCGTCGTGCTCGGGCTGGTACTGGTCGTCAAGCGGGTGCCGCCGCCGCCGAGGCAGGCGTGGCCCGGGATCCTGATCTCCGGGGTGCTCTGGTTCGGGCTCTACATGGTGACGCTGAACTGGGGCGAGCAGCTCGTGGACGCCGGCACCGCGGCCATGATCGTCAACATCGGCCCGATCGTGATCGCACTGCTCAGCGGCTGGCTGCTCAAGGAGGGCTTCCCGCCCCTGCTGCTGGCGGGCATGGCGGTCTCCTTCGCCGGGGCGGTGTTGGTCGGACTGTCGACCTCGAACGGCGGGTCTGCTTCGGTGGGAGGGGTCCTGCTCTGCCTGGTCGCCGCGCTCACGTACGGGGCCGGGGTGGTCGCGCAGAAGCCGGCACTGGCCCATGCGAGTCCGATCCAGGTGACCACGTACGGCTGCTTCGTCGGTACGGCCGTCACCCTGCCCTTCGTCGGGCAGCTCGTCGATCAGCTCCCCGGGGCACCGCTCGCCGCCGTCCTCAACATGCTCTACCTGGGACTCTTCCCGACCGCACTCGCCTTCACCACCTGGAGTTACGCGCTGTCGCGGACCACCGCGGGGAAGATGGGCGCGACCACCTACGCGGTGCCCGCCGTCGTGGTGCTCATCGCCTGGATCGCCCTCGACGAGGTCCCGGCCGCGCTGACCCTGCTCGGTGGTGCGGTGTGCCTGGCCGGAGTCGCCGTCTCCCGGAAGCGCCGGAGCCCGGCCTAGGCCGTCGCCCGGTGCGAGTCCGCGTCCGCGTAGTCGGGGGTGCGGTTCATGGCGAGGGAGATGCCCGGCAGAAGGTGCGGTCCGCGAGTTCGAGGCGGATCCGGGGGACGCTCAGGCGAGGCGCAGGTCTACGAAGGGCACGGTGTCGCCGGGGAGGACGTAGCGGTCGAACTCGACGAATCCCGCTCGGTGCGCGAACGTCAGGCCCTCGGGGTTGGATGCGAGGACCACGGTCTCGATGACCTCGGCGCCGAGGGAGCGTGCCTGCGCGAGTGCGGAGGAGTACAGCTCCCGGCCGAAGCCCCGTCCCCGGTACGCGGGCAGGACGCGCGCGATCACGGTGGCGGTCGTGGAGCCGGCGGCGGGCGGCCGGACCGTGGTGCACCCGACGAGGGTGTCGCCGAGGTGGGCGAGGTGCAGGACGTGGCGTCCGGAGCGCTCCCGTACCTCCTCCAAGGAGAGGACGGCCGTCGGGATGACGGTGTTGTGGACGTACTGCCAGTCGCTCAGGGCGGCATCGGAAGCGGCGTTCACCGGGTGGATGCGGAGAGCCGAAGCCGGCGGCGGGGTGTCCTGCTCGGCGGCGTCGAGCAGGACACGGGCCAGGGCGGACGGGGCGGAGAACATCGGCCAGTGGCCCGTGTCCAGGGTGACCCACTGCCAGTCCGGGCCGGCGGCCAGGAGCTTCGCCACCTCGGGATGGGGTTCGGCGCCGTCCAGCAGGCATTTGACGTAGGTCGCGGGGAGCTCGGAGAGGGGGTGGGTCAGCACGGCCGGCTCGGTGAGCGTCGCGCCCGGATGCGGGGTGGCACCGGCGAGGAGCCGCTCGGTCTGCTCGGCGGTGAGGCCCTGGCCCTCGCAGTCGGCGGCCTGCAGGGGAGGCCAGAAGCCGTCGTTCGCGGCGATCGAGGCCTCCACGGCGGAGCGGCCGTCGGGCCAGGCGGAGACGAAGGATTCGTCGTGGGCGGGGACGTTGGCATCGACGAAGACCACCCGGTTCAGGCGGGCGCCGATCCGCTCGGCCGCCTGACCGACCGGGATGCCGGAGTAGCTGTGGCCCACGAGGACCACATCGCGCAGGCCGAGTCCGTCGATGGCGTCGACTATGTCCGTGACGTGCGTCTGCTGGCCGGCCGGGCTGCCCTGCTTGTCCGCCAGGCCGGACAGGGTCAGTGCGTGGACCTCGTGGTCGCCGTCCGTGGTGCGGAGTGCGGTGCGGAGTTCGGCGGCCACCTCGTCCCATGCCGCCGCTCCCAGCCACGCGCCTGCCACCAGTACGAATTCAGTCATGACCGTACGTTAATCGAACAGGATCTCGGCGGTGAGGGGCAGGTGATCGCTGGGGGTGGCAGGCAGCGTACGTACGTGGCTGACCGTGCCCGAGCGGGCCAGGATCTGGTCGATCCGGGCCAGGGGGAAGGCTGCGGGCCAGGTGAAGGCGAAGCCGGGGGTGGTGGCGGCGGGGGTTGCCTTGGCCGCCAGGGCGGTGCGGACGGGGGCCAGGCCGCGGTCGTCGGCGGTGCCGTTGAGGTCCCCGAGCAGGACGACGCGGTCGGCGGGTTCCGCGGCGAGGACGGCGCCGAGGAGGACGGCGCTCTCATCGCGGCGGGCGGAGCCGAAGCCGGTGGGGCCGAGGCGGAGGGAGGGCAGGTGGACGACGTAGACGGCGACGGGGCCGTCGGGGGTGGCGGCGGTGGCGCGCAGGGCGCGGTTCCAGTGCGGGTCGTCGGCGAAGGCCGCCGGTCTGATGTCGACGGGGCGGACGTCGGAGAGCGGATACGCCGACCAGAGGCCGACCGTGCCGTGGGTGGCGTGGTGGGGGTAGTCGGCGTCGAGGGTGCCGGTGAAGGCCGTGAGGGCGGCGGGGGTGAGCTCCTCGACGGCGATGAGGGCCGGGCGCGGGGCGGCGAGGGCCTTGGCCGTGCGGGAGGGAGCCTGGTTCTCGTCGCTGATGTTGTGCTGGACGGCGATGAGGGGGGCGGGGTGGGACGCGTGGGTGGTTGCGGGGGAGTGGGCGGCGGTGTGTGCGGGGGTGTGGGGGAGGAGGGTGCCGAACTGGGCCAGCCAGGCGGCGGTGGGGAGCAGGAGGGCCAGGGCGATGGCCGCGGAGCGGCGTCGGAGGGCCAGGGCGAGGAGGAGGGGGACGGCCAGACCGAGCCAGGGGAGGAACGTTTCCAGCAAGCTGCCTGGGTGGCCAGGAGTGTTGGGGACGAGGGAGGGGCGGGTGAGGAGTGCGGCGAGGAGTAGGGAGAAGAGGAGGGGGAGGGCCGTCGGCCAGGGGAGGGCGTTGGTGTTGGAGCGGGGGAGGAAGTGAGGAGGGTGGGGGTCGGGGTCGGGTCGGGAGGCGGAGGTGTAGGGCGGGCCCTGGTCTGCCTGGGTCATGGGGCCGTTCCTGCCTGTGCGTTCGGAGTGTGGGCCGTGGTGGGTGTGGTGTGGTGTGGCTGGTACGACGACGTCGGTGGCGGGGAGCCGGTTCCCGTGAGGGTGTGCGTCCCGGGGGCAGGCGGGATCCGGCAGGGCGGGGGCCGGGCGGGGCCCTGCGGGGCTGTCCCCCACCCCGCCCCTTCCCGAAACCGGGGCTCCGCCCCGGACCCCGCTCGGGGCGGAGCCCCGGGGCCCGCTACCGGGGGCTGCACCCGGGCCTTGAGGCGGGGGCTGCGCCCGGGCTCTGAGGTGGGGACTGCGCTCGGGCTCTGAGGTGGGGGCTTCGCCCCGGGCTTTGGCTTGGGCCTGCGCCCCGGGCCTTGAGGTGGGGCCTGCGCCCCGGGCCTTGAGGTGGGGGCTGCGCCCCGGGCCTTGAGGTGGGGGCTGGGCTCCGGGCTCTGAGGTGGGGGCTCGGCCCCGGGCTCTGAGGTGGGGGCTCGGCCCGGGGTTTGAGGTGGGGGCCTTGTCGGGCGGGCGTCTCTTATGGTCTGGCCATGGACGGATACCAGGGTCTGACGGTGTTGATCGAATCGGCCTGGGAGGAGTTCAACGGCTCCGCTGAGGGGCGCCGGGACCTCTGTCTGGATGCCGTCGGCGACGTCCTGGCGACGGGCCGCCTGACGTCGGATGATGTCGAGCGGGCCGTCGAGCGCCTCGTCACGGTCGCGCTTTCTTGTGAGGGCTACCCCGTGCGGGAGTCCGCGCTGCACGCAGCCTGCCGCATCCGTGTACTACGAACTTCCCTACCGGGTGGTGGAGCCGCTCGCCGTCGGTGCGGACGGCTTCGAACCCTTGCTCCTGGACTACCTCCTGGCGATCCTCGGTTCGACGCACGATCAGGCGGCACTGCCGGTCGTCGAGCGGTTCCTTCACCACCCTGACCTCGGTGTGCGCAAGGGGGCGGCGGAGGCGGTGAACGAACTGCTCTGGGGGTAATCGGTTTTGTCCTGGGGTGGTGGGGTGGGTCGAATGGGGGGTCGGTGAGGGATGGAGAGGGGTGCGTTGTGGGTGGGGCGGGCGTGCGGGTGGGGGTTCTTGTGCCGTTGACGCGGCCTGGGTGGGTTGATGCGGGGAGGCAGTTGCTGGCGGGGATCGAGCTTGGCGTGCGCGAGGTCAATGACGCGGGCGGGGTGGGCGGGCGGCCGCTGGAGCTCGTGGTGCGGGACACCGCGGCCGATCCGGAGCGGGCCGTGGCGGCCGTCGAGGAGCTGGCCGGGCTGGGGGCGGCCGCTGTGGTGGGGGAGTACCACAGCGTGGTCGCCCGGGCCGCGGCTGAGCGGGCCGAGGCGCTCGGGATGCCGTTCCTGTGTTCCTCGGCGGTGCTCGACGCGCTGACCGAGCAGCCGGCGCAGTGGGTCGCGCGGATCGCCCCGGCGCAGTCCCACGGGTGGAGGACGTATGCGGACTTCCTGCTCGGGGCCGGTCATCGCCGGGTCGCCGTGGTGGTTCAGCCGAGCGTGTACTGGGCTTCCGGTACCCGCATCCTGCGGGAGTGTTTCGCCGCCCGCGGCGGCGACGTCGTGGAGGTCGGTGTGGGGGAGGGATCCGCCGGGGAGCTGTGCGACAGGCTCGTGGAGGAGGGGAGTACCGCGCTGCTCCTGCTCGTCGGGTATCCGGAGCCGGCGGCGGCGGTCGTCAGGGCCGTACGGGGTGACCGGCGGCTCGGGGAGATCCTGATCGGGGCTCCGGCCGGGCAGCCGGAGTTCGCCGGATGGGCCGGTGCGCTGGGTGAGGACGGCGCCGGGGTGCCCTTCCTGCGCTACCTGCCCGAGCGGCTCGGTCCGCTCGGGGAGCGGGTGGGGAAGGAGCTCCGTGAGCGGCTGGGCGAGGAGCCCTCGTTCGTGGCCTTCGAGGGCTGGGACAGCGTCACCGTCCTCGCGGAGGTGTTCCGTTCGTACGGCACGGACCGGGCGGCCGTCGCCGGGGCATGGCCGCGGGTGCACGTCGAGGGCAGCCGCGGGCCGATCCGGTTCTCCCGGACGCCGGGGACCGGTGTCTGGCAGTGGGTCTGGGCACCGGTCCGGGTGGCCGACCGGGATCCGGCGGATCTCGGCCGCTTCCGGATCCGCTACGGGGAGGGCGCCGGCTGAGGCGGCCGGGCGGCGGCCTGCTTCAGGCGCCCGCCAGGTGGGCGCGGTACCAGGGGGCGGCCGAGGGCAGCAGGGAGAGGGGCGTGGACGTGGGGCGCAGCCGGGTCAGCCGCCAGATGGAGTCGGCACGCTGGTGGTAGTCGCGGGCCAGCAGGGAGAACTGCCGTTCCGTCACCCGGCCGGGGCGTCTGCGGAGCTGTTCCAGGCAGCGTTCCCAGGACCACTCCTCCCGCACCGGCGGCAGGATCCCCTCGTCGGCCAGGGCCGACACGAGGTCCGCGCTGGTCACTGCGGCGGGGTGGCTCGCGTGGTGGATCCCGCCCGGGACGGGGTCGGGGGCCGTGGCCAGGGCGTCGATCAGGCGGGCCAGCTCGCCGACGTCGACCACGGACAGCAGTGCGCGGCCGCCGTCCCAGCTGGCCGGTACCCGGTCGATGAGCTCGGCCAGGGCCGGAACCACCCAGCGGTCACCGGCGCCCAGTACCAGGCCCGGCCGCAGGACGGTGCCGCCGGCGGCCAGCACCGGGGCCTCGGCCGCCAGCCGGGAGCGGCTCGCGGCGGACACGGGATCCGGGGCCACCTCGTCGACCTCGATCCCGCGGTGCGGGAGGTTTCCGTAGACCGCGGCCGTGGACAGGTGGACGATCCGGCGCACCCCGGCCCGCAGGGCCTCCGCGAGGAGGGCCCCGACGCCCAGGACGTTGACCGTGTGGCAGAGCTCCTCGTCGCGCCCGATGTAGGAGGCCAGGTTCACCAGCGCGGCCGCGCCCTCACAGACACCGTGCAGCGAGCCCGGGTCGCACAGGTCCGCGCGCACCCACTCCACGCCTTCGCGCTCCGCACCGGGCGTGCGGGCGAGGGCCCGCACCAGGACACCGGGACGGCGGGCCAGGGCGTCCAGTGCAGCCGAGCCGATGAAACCGGTGGCTCCCGTCAGGACGATCACTCTGGGTCTCTCGTACATCTGCATGGGGTGATTTTATCGGCGCCGGGGTGGCCCGGTGGGGCGGCCCGAGGCGTCCGTGCAGCTCTTCTTCTCTTCTTCGTCTCGGTGTTCCGCGGTGTTCCGCCGCCTTGCGGCCGGACGCCGGACACCGCGGTGGGGGGCCGTCAGCGGGCGGTCCAGCCGCCGTCCACGGGGACGGTCGCGCCGACCACGAAGGAGGCCTGGTCGCTCAGCAGCCATGCGGCCGCGTGCGCGATCTCGCGCGGGTCCGCCGTGCGCGGCAGCGGGGCCATGGTGTGCAGGTGCTCCTCCAGACCGGGGTTCAGGTCGAACCACTGGGCCATCATTTCGCTGCGCGTGGTGCCGGGGGCGATGGCGTTGACCCTGACGCCCTGGGCCGAGTACTCGGAGGCGGCCTTCGTCAGCCCGATGACGGCGTGCTTCGAGGCGATGTACGCGGCGGCCGCCGGAGTGCTGACGAGGCCCGCGACGCTGCTGTTGTTCACGATCGCCCCGCCGTTCGGCAGCATCGCGGCGATCTCGTACTTCATGCAGTTCCACGTGCCGCGGACATTGGTGGCCATGACGGCCTCGAAGTCCGCGTCCTCGGTGAGGTGCAGCGGCGCGGGCACGGTGCCCAGCCCCGCGTTGTTGAAGGCGGCGTCCAGACCCCCGAAGAGCTCCACCGCCTTGTCCACCGCCGCCTTGACCTCTTCGGCGCGGGCCACGTCCACCACCGCGTAGGCGGCGGTGAAACCCTGGTCCGTCAGTTCGCGGGTGAGGGTGGCCAGTTCCTCCTCGCGCCGGGCGGTGAGGAGGACCGAGGCCCCGTTCTCGCAGAACACCCGGGCGGCGGCCGCCCCGATACCGCTGCTCGCGCCGGTGATCAGGGCGCGCCGGCCCGTGAGGAGGCCGGTCATTTCCGTCATGGTGAGTCTTCTGTCTGCCGCGGTCCGGTGGAGTCTTCAAAGAGGGATCGCTCCGGCACTATTGGCCGGAAACAGCCCCTTGGCGAGGGCTGGAGGGGCCGAGGATCACGGGAACCGTCCGGTGGCCGTTCGAGACGAACGAGAACTTCGGCCGGAGCTCGGAGCCGGGCACGGCCAGGGAGATGTCGGGGAACCGCTCGAAGAGCGCCGACAGCGCGATGGCGACCTCCATCCGGGCCAGGTTCACGCCGAGGCAGTGGTGGGCCCCGTACCCGAAGGAGACGTGGTCGGCGCGGGTGTCGCGGGTGATGTCGAAGAGGTCCGCCCCGTCGCCGTGGTGGAGCGGGTCGCGGCCCGCCCCGGCGAAGCAGATGACGATCGGGTCGCCCTGCGGGATCCGCACGTCGTCGTCGATCTCGATGTCCTCGACGGCGTAGCGCAGGATGCTGTGCGCGCCGGGCGGGTCCACGCGCAGGGACTCGTCGATCACGTCCTCCCACGAGGCCTTGCCGGCCCGTACGAGTTCGAGCTGCTCGGGGTGGGTGAGCAGGGAGACGACCGCGTTGTCGATGAGGTTCACCGTCGTCTCGTACCCGGCGGTGAAGAGGAGGATGAGGTTGTCGAGCAGTTCCTTCTCGCTCATGTCCGCCGCGCCCGAGTCGCGTGCGGCGACGAGTCCCGAGGTCAGGTCGTCGGCAGGGTTCTCCCTCTTGTGCGCGACGACCTCGTTCAGGATCTCGTACATGGCTGTGCCATTGGCCATGGCGTCCTCGGGGGTGATCGAGGTGGCGAAGAAACTGTCGATGATCTTCTGGAGCGGGTCGCGTGCGGAATGCGGAATTCCGAAGAGTTCGCAGACGACCGCGTGCGGAAGTACGTGGGCGAATTCCTTGCGGAGGTCCACGGAAGGTCCCGCCGGGAGTTGTTCCAGGCGGTCCAGCAATCCGGCGGCGATCTCCTCGACCCGGGGCCGCAGGGCGGCCACCCGGCGCATGGTGAACTCCCCCGCCACCGGCTTGCGCAGGCGCGTGTGCTCGTCGCCGTAGGCGGTGACCATGTTCTGTACCGAGACCCAAATGGCCAGCGGCCACTCCTGGTCGACTTCTCCGCTGATCCAGGCCGGCCAGTGCCGGTAGGCGTCCTTCGACACCCGCGGATCGGTGAGCAGGCGCTTCACGAGTGCGTAGTCCGTGACGGACCACGCCTGCACACCGCCGGGGAGCACGATTTCGACCGCGCGCCCGAGGGAGCGTATTTCCTTGATCTCTCCGTGAATGTCCTGGCCTAGCGGATCGATGACGAACGGGCACTGCCTGCTCACAGAAGTATCCCCCCTACACATGCTGGTGACGGTGAGTCGGGTGACGTCACAGGCTGGCACGCCGACGGAGTTCCCGCCACTTCGAGCGTGGGTGTCTCGCACAGTGGATCACGAGGAATCTGCTCCCGATTCACTGGAATGGGAGGAGACCGGTCCTAAACGGGAATTGCCTCGAGCGCGGCGAGGAAGACGCGTCGGCCGCCCTGGTGGCCGGTGACCTTCAGGGAGAGGGTGTTGTCGAGGCTCCGGGTGACCGGCTGTGCCTGCACCAGACAGGGGGAGTTGAACTCCGCGTACCGGTCGAAGATCAGTCGAAGCGCGGTCGGGTACATCCGGGTCGTGCCGGCGACCGCGAAGGCGGCCTGGTGGGAGGCTTCCAGCAGGGCCATGCCCGGGACGTGGTCGTTCTCGTATGCGAACAGCGTCCTGCTCGTGGTGTGCGGCCGCAGCGTCCAGCACCGGGGGTCCCTGGTGGGGGCCAGCAGGACGTGCGCGGGGTCGGTGCGCAGTACGAGGGCGGGGTGCACGGGCTCCGGTACGGGCAGGAGCGGGCGGGCGTCCGCGTGCTCGCCCCGCATCCGGCGGTAGGCGCCGGGGGAGGTGCACGCGAGACTGCCGCCGCCGGTGGCGATGACCTGGCCGTCCCGGATCACGGTCATGTGGCAGATCATGCTGGACAGCCGATCGCCCCTGCGCTTGATGCTCGTGCAGGTCACGTCGATGTGCGCGAGGGAGTCGCCGTCCGATCCGAGCAGTTCGGGATCGATCCGGTAGTGGATGTCGGACATGAGGAACCGGTGCCCGAGCGGGACGCCGTACTCGGCGTGCGCGAGCAGGATCCCCGTCTGGCGGATGGCCTCCGCGATCACGACCGGCGAACGAAAACCGTGCAGCGCGGTATGAAAAGGATGGTTTTCCGGCCAACGCAGGGACACAACGAACCGGTCGGTACCGGTCCGTTCCCAGTCGGAGAGGAACACCTCGGAGGTGTCCGGGCGGTGCACAAGCCAGCTCGGTACGGCCGGAGGCCTTGTATCTGAGACCCCGACCGACGGTCTTTGGGTGTTTGCGGTCTGAAATGGCGTGATTAACATGAACTCCCCCTCGGGGCTCCAGGCAGGTTTGAGCCGCTGATGGTATGTCCCGGTCGCCGCAAGATACGTGCTGGCTGGTATAATTTGCAACGGCTGTTTTCGGTGACATGCTCGTACCCCCGAGGAGGTGCAGGATTGGCCGCCAGCAGCGTGGAAGGAGCGAGGGTGTCTCAGAGGGAGGCTTCTCGGCGCACCCGGCAGCTCATCGTCGAGGCGGCCGGCGCCGTGTTCGCGGAGAAGGGCTTCAACGGGGCCACGATCGCGGACGTGTACCAGCGGCTCGGCCTCACCAAGGGTGCGTTCTACTACTACTTCAAGGGCAAGGAAGAGCTGGCCCAGGCCGTTCTGGCGAGCCAGATCGACACGCTGGGCTTCCCGCTCGTGCCGCGGAGCACCCGGCTCCAGGAGCTGATCGACAAGGGCATGCTCTTCGCCGTTCAGATCCGCAGTGATCCGATCGTGCAGGGCAGCCTGAGGCTCTCGCTGGAGCGGGGAAGCCACCACGCGGACCGCTTGCGGCCGTACCAGGACTGGATCGAGCACAACCGTTTCGCGCTCGGGCTGGCCCGGGAATGCGGTGAACTCCACGCCCACGTGGACCTGGACGCGGTCGCCAACCTCTTCGTCGGAGCCTTCACCGGAGTGCAGGTGCTCTCGGAGGTCCTGACCGACTGGGAGGACCTGGAAGTACGGGTGTCCGTGCTGCTCAGGCACATCATGCCGATCATCGCCCTGCCGACGGTACTGGCCGAACTGGACATGGCCCCGGGCCGTGCCGAGCGGGTCGTGGCCGACCTGGAGAAGCACCTGCGGCAGCGGGCGGAGACCGAAGCCGACGAGACGGCCGAGCTCCAGGACTAGTACCTCCGGCCGCCGGTCCGCCCTTCGCGGCGACCGTCCTGCCCCCTTCACCTCCGCCGGGCGTCCTCGACGCCCGGCGGAGGTGTTTTCGCACCTGGTTCGGGGCTTGGGACGACCACATCAGATCTTCCGATGACGGTTGCCTACCTTCATGCAGGTTTGTTTCCATGGATGAGGCCTCGAGTCACACACGAGGCTCTCTTGACCGACCACGGAGAAGCCACATGATCAAGCTCGATGACATCCGCCGTCACGCGGCGGGCGGCGTGACGCGGGATGCCTTGGTCGACGGCCAGGTACGGCTGACCTGGGGCCAGTTCGCCGACACCGTGGAGCGGACGGCGGCCGGACTCGCCGAACACCTGCCCGCCGAGGGCGCGGTCCGGGCGGTCTTCCTCGCCGGGAACAGCTGGCAGCTCACCGTGGCGATGAGCGCCTGCGCCACCCTCGGCGTCTCCTGCACCGGTCTCGACCCGCAGAGCGGCACGGACGATCTGGGCCAGGTGCTCTCCTGGCTGGAGCCGTCGGTGGTCTTCGTGACCTCGGAGCACCGCGCCACCCTCGACCAGCTCGTGTGGCCCAGCGGCCCGCAGGCCGTGCACGTCCTGCTGGACGGGATCACGGCTCCCGGCGCCCCGGCCGCACCCGGCAGGCACCAGGCGCTCAACTTCGACCTGCTGACCTCGGCCGAACCCCTGCGCACCCTGCCCGCGCCCCGGCCGTACGAGTCCTTCGCGGTCGGTGCCCGCAGCGAGGGTCCCTCCCGGATCGCCGTGCGCCGCACGCCCTCCGAGGGCCGCCACCTGGTCGACCTCGTCGACGAGTTCGGGCTCAACCGGGACGACGTCCACCTGGCCTCGGCCCCGCCGACCGAGCCCACCGCCCTCGCGCTGGCCCGCACCATGCTCGGCATCGGCGCCACCGTCGTCCTCGCGGACGGAGCCGGCCCGGACACCCTGGCCTCCCTGCTCGTCGCCGAGCGCGTCAGCACCGGCGTGATCACCCCCTCCACCCTGCACGGTGTGCTCGGACTGCCGGAGAACGCCGAGCCCTCGCCGCGCACCCGCCACCTGCGCTTCCTCCTCACCCCCGGCGCCCACCTGGGCCGATGGACCGTCAACACCGCCTGGGAGCGGCTCGGCCCGGTGCTGCACACCGCGCTCGGCAGCGCGGAGACGGGGCTGACCGCGGTCATGGGCCCGGAGGAGCTGCTGGTCTCGCCGCCGCGCTCGGGCCACACCACGCTCGGCACCACCGTCGCCGTCCTCGGCGAGGACGGGCAGCCGGTGCAGCAGGGCGAGAGCGGCCGCCTGGCCTTCGCGGGACACCAGGTCATGGACGGCTACCTGGACGGCGAGACCCAGGTCGCCGAGCTGGACCTCGGCTGGGGCACGGAGCGCTTCCTCGTCACCGACGAGTCCGGGTACGTGGACGAGACCGGCCGGCTGCTGGTCACCGGGCGGGTCACCGAGGTGCCCGTGGTGGTCCGCGATTCGGCGGTCGACACCGAGCTGTTCCGGCTGGAATCGGACCTGCTCAACCTGCCCTGCCTGCGCGACACCGCCGTCATGCGGGTCAGCAGCGCGGTGCTGGGCGACGCGATCGTGGTGCCCTTCATCGCCGTGGCGGTCGGCCGCGAGGCCACCGGCTACCAGGCGCTCAGCGCGGCCTGCGCCCGCCGGGTGCCGTCGCTGCCCGCGCACGTCATCGCCGTCGACACCATCCCGTACAGCCCGACGGGCCGCATCCGCACCGGGGACCTCCTCGACGCGGTCCTGCCCATCATCACCCTGAACCTGCAGCTTGAGCAGTCGATGCAACAGGAGATGTCCGCGTGAACCTGCCCTCCTTCGACGACCGGCAGTACGACGAGGTGCTGGTGGAGGACTTCGAGACGGCCTTCTTCGCGCTCGAACTCGAACTCCTCGACCTGCCCTGCGTCCAGGACATCGCGGTGATGCGCACCCGGCTGCCCGAGGTGGGCGAGACGCTGGTGGTGGCCTTCGTACCGCTCCTGGAAGAGGACCAGGAGGCCGGCGGACGCCAGGCCGCGCTGGCCGCCTGTGAGCGGCGCATGCCGTGGGTGCTCTCGCACGCCGTGGCCGTCGACGCGATCCCGCGCGCGGCCGACGGATCCGCGCGCACGGGGCTCCTCATCGACCGTCTGCTCCCGCAGATCGCCCGGGACCTCCTCTCACCGATGGAGATGTCCGACTAAGTCCACTCCGCCCAACCCGCTGTCAACCACGAAGCAGCGGCTGACCTGTGGCCATGCCCTCCCTGCGGGCATGGCCACAGGTATGTCCGCAGTCGTACGAGAAGGTGAACGGCGAATCCTCGTACTGCAGTTATACCTGCACCGTGGTATGTTCCTACCCTCCGAGGCTCTGGAGCCTCGCAGAAGGGAGCCCCTGCCGTGCAGTTCCAGCAGTTACGCTCGTTCCGCGAAGTAGCCGCCGAGATGAGCTTTACTCGTGCCGCTCGCAACCTCCACTACTCGCAGCCCAGCGTCACCGCCCACATCAAGAACCTCGAGGACTACATCGGAGCCGCGCTGTTCCATCGCGCCGGCGGCCGGGTCCAGCTCACCGAGGCGGGCATGCGGCTGCTGCCGCACGCAGAGAAGATCATCCTGATAGCCGAGGCCGCCTGTATCGACGCGGCCTCCGCCGGTCAGGCCCGTCCCGCCGCCTGACCAGCCGCCGGACAGCTTTTTGCAATTCTTTTCATTTTGGCCCGGCTGTGTATCCGAATGATATGGATCAAGGCCGGGCCAACGTTATTTCAGGGCATTCGGAATTCATGATTCCGTCATATTGAGAAGCGCGACCGGCTCTTCTCTGTGAGGTCAACCAGGCTTCTTCGCCTCGTCGTTGACATACCCCCCTGATTGTGATGGCGCCAGGGTTGGCGTAGATGGGCAATTGTCCGTGCGCAGCCCCGCAAGAGCCGATCGGCGGCCGAGCCTACGCTCGGATCAATCGAACTGTGCGCCCGGCAGCGGTCGCGTGTATTACCCCTGGAGAGGACATCAAAATGGGTCAGGTCCCGATAGTGGATGAGGCTCCGAACGACCTCATGACGGGCGACTCCTACCTGGAGAGCCTGCGTGACGGCCGTCAGGTCTTCGTGAACGGCGAGCTCGTCAAGGACGTGACGACGCACCCGGCCTTCGCCATGGCCGCGCGGTCGACCGCGCACCTCTACGACGCGCTCCACCACCCGGACACCAAGGACCTGATGACGACGGTCGACCGGTACACGGGGTACCGCGTCCACCGCTTCTTCACCCCGGCGCACTCGGGCGAGGACCTCATCAAGGCCCGCGACGCCATCGAGCACTGGGCCCGCCTGAGCTACGGCTTCATGAACCGCACGCCCGACTACAAGGCGTCGTTCATGGCCGGCCTGGCCGTCACCCACGACTTCTACGAGCCCTTCGGCGACAACGCCCGCGCCTGGTACGAGAAGTACGCCCGCCAGGGCCTCTCGATCAGCCACGCGATCGTCAACCCGCCGGTCGACCGCAACAAGCCGGCGCACGAGATCCGCGACGTCTACCTCAAGGTCGTCGAGGAGCGCGAGGACGGCATCGTCGTCGAGGGCGCCAAGCTCATGGCCACCGCCTCGGCGCTCAGCAACGTCGCCTTCGTCGGCCAGATCCACCTGGCCAACCTCGAAAAGGGCAAGGCCGAGGACATGGCGCTGGCCTTCCTGGCCCCGCTGAACACCCCCGGCATGAAGGTCGTCTGCCGCACCCCGTACGAGGCCAAGGCCTCCAGCCCCTTCGACAACCCGCTCTCCAGCCGGTTCGACGAGAACGACGCGGTGCTGGTCTTCGACAAGGCCTTCATCCCGTGGGAGAACGTCCTGATCTACCGGGACACCGAGAAGATCCACCAGTACTTCCCGCGCTCCGGCCTGCTCTCCCGCGGCTTCTTCCAGGGCGCCATCCGCATGTCGGTCAAGCTCGAGTTCATGGCGGGCGTCCTCGACCGGGGCACCCGCATCAACGGCACCGACGGCTTCCGCGGCGTCCAGGCCGGCCTCGGCGAGCTGCTCGCCTGGCGCCACCAGACCTGGGCCGTCACCACCGCCATGGCCCTGGACCCGGAGGCCGGCCCCGCCGGCACCGTCCTGCCGCGCATGGACTACTCGGCCGGCTACCGGGCGCTCGCCCCGCTCAGCTGGGAGCGCACGCACCGCTTCTTCGAGGAGCACCTCGCGGGCGCGCTGCTGATGACCCCGTCCAGCGCCAAGGACCTGCAGAACCCCGAGCTGCGTCCGCTGCTCGACCGCTACTACCGCGGCACCGGCGCCACGGCCGAGGAGCGCACCAAGCTCTTCAAGCTGGCCTGGGACGCGATCGGCACCGAGTTCGGCGCCCGCCACGAGCTGTACGAGCTCAACTACGCCGGCGGTCCCGACCAGGTGCGCCTCGACACCCTGAACTGGTCGCGCGGCGCCGGTCTGCTCGACAACTACGGCGACCTCGTCCAGCGGGCCCTGGACGACTACGACCTCGACGGCTGGACCCGCGGCCGCTGGGCCCAGGACAACTGACCGTCAAGCCCGCGTACGGACGGGTGCCCGCGGCCGAAGCGCCGCGCGCACCCGTCCGCGCCCAGCAGAGAGGCCCGGCCATGAACCACGACCTGCGCGATGTGATGCGTTCCTTCGCCACCGGGGTCTGCGTCGTCAGCACCTACACCGACCAGGACGGTGTGCGCACCCACAACGCGATCACCGTCAACTCGCTCACCTCCGTCTCCCTGGAACCGCCGCTGGTGTCCCTGAGCTTCCGTCACGACTCGGAGTTCTTCGCCGAGCTGCTGCGGACCGGTGTCGTCGGGATCTCGATCCTCGGCGCCGAGGGCGAGTCCACGGCCCGCGCGTTCGCGCGCCGGCGGCCCGAGCGCGACCAGGCGCTGACCGAGGTGGCGGGAGCGCCGGGCGAGGCCACCGGGACGCTGCTGTTCGACGCGGCCGCCTGGATGGAGTGCAGCCTGCGCGACCACGTGGTGGCGGGTGACCACGTGATGGTCATCGGAGAAGTCGTCGCCATGGGTGCCCGCGAGACCCAGACCCCCCTGATCTTCCTTCAGGGCGGATTCCACAGATTCGAATTGGAACAGGTGTGAAGTGCGCGCGAAGAAGCTGTTGAGCTGGCGGGTGTTCCTCGGAGCGGCCCTGGCCATATCGGCCCTGACCCTGCTGATCCTGCCCGGTGACCCGGCCCAGGCCACGGACTCCACCGCGGAGGCCGCGGCGCGTACGTCCGGCTCGGTGACCGTCTGCCTGGTGACGCGGGACGCCCCGACCCGCGAGCGCACCGTCAATGTCGCGCAGTGGGCCTCGCAGGTCCTGCTCCAGGAGACGCTGTCCTACGCAGGGCCCTGTGCCTCGTACGGCGCCCCGAGCGCGCTGGGCAACGGCACCGTGCGCACGTACGCGCAGATCACCGGCACCACCCCGAAGACCGTCGGCTTCGTCTTCCCCAAGAACACGCTGACCGGCCTGCCGACCACCATGACCGACGGCCACCACTGCTTCGACATGGACGGCAACGGCGCGGTCAACGAGCACACCGAGTGCGTCGGCGGCCACGAGCGGCCGCTGGAGCTGCCCTCGCAGCTGACCGCGCTGCCCGGGATGCCGCTCAAGTGGGCCCTGTTGAACTACAACCCGATGGGCCACGGGCCGGAGCACATCTACGACACCCCGCACTTCGACTTCCACTTCTACACGCAGTCCAAGGCGGAGCGCGACGCGATCCGCAGCGGCCCCTGCGGCCTGGCCATCAACTGCGACGACTACGCGACGGCGATCAAGCCGATCCCCCCGCAGTACCTGCCGGCGGACTACGTGAACAACAACGTGGCCGAGGCGGCCATGGGCAACCACCTGGTCGACATGAACTCGCCCGAATGGCACTCCACCGCCTTCACCCAGACCTTCATCTACGGCGCCTACGACGCCAAGATCAACTTCCTTGAGCCGATGATCACGAAGGCCTGGTTCGAGGGCATCGCCACCGGGGTCAACCCGAGCCGCTGCTGGTCCATCAAGCAGCCGCAGCAGTGGCAGATCGCCGGCTGGTACCCGCAGGAGTACTGCATCGACTACCGCGCCAACCGCGGTGACTACACCGTCTCGATGAAGAACTTCAAGAACTCCGCCGCCTGAGTCGCACGGACCACGGCCGCAGAGACACACAACCACTGGCCGACCGGCCCGCCCCCGCCGCACCGGGGGCGGCCGGCGGCTCCCACTGAATCCCCGGAGTAGGCGAGGAAAGGGCCAGCGTGATCGCGGACAGCAAGGCCGGCGCACGACGACCCCGCGCCTTCCACGAATTGATAGGTGACTGACACATGTCCCGTGGATTCTCGATCGGTATCGTCGGAGGAGGCGCGGCTGCAGTCTGCTTGATCGACGCGTTGTCGCGAACACAAAGCGAACCGGGCAGCCTCACGGTCTTCGAACCGTCGCCGCACCTGTGGCGCGGGCGTGCCTACCAGGTCGACACCGAGACCCTCAAGGTCAACGCGACCCCCGACGACATGTCCGTGCGCGCCGGCGACCTCCAGCACTTCGAGAACTGGCTGGAGACGCGGGACAAGGTCATAGGGGTCCGCACCGGAGTCGACCGCTGGTCCGGGAGCCGCTTCGCGCCCCGCACCGTGTACGGCGAGTACCTGGAGCAGACGGCCTACGCCGCGCTCGGCGAACTGCGCCGCCAGGGCTGGCGGGTCGACCTCGTCGGCGAGGGCGTCACCTCCGCGAGCCGCGCCGCCAACCGCGTGCTGCTGCGCACCGGCAACGGCCGCGCCCGCGCCTTCGACTACGCCATCCTTTGCGTCGGCGGCGACAGCCCCAAGGACGTCTACGGACTCGGCGACACCCCCGGCTTCGTCGGGGACCCGTACCCGATCGTCAACAAGCTGGCGGACGTCGGCGAGCGGGAGCACGTCGCGATCATCGGCAGCGGCCTGACCGCCATCGACATCATCCTGTCGCTGGCCGCCCAGGGACACCAGGGCAAGATCAGCCTGCTGTCCCGGCGCGGGGTCCTGCCCGGCGTACGGCAGAAGGCGGTCCCCTTCGAGCTGCGGCACTTCACCCCGCACCGGATGGAGGAGCTGGCCGCGATCCACCCCGAGGTCACCCTCGAGGACATCGCCACGATCATGCGGGCCGAGTTCCGCGATGTGGGCGCCGACCTCGACGCGGTGGTCTCGGAGATCATCCGGGTCGACCTGGAGGACCCGGTCGAGCGGCTGCGCCGGCAGATCGAAGAGGTCGACTCCCCGCACATGGGCCTGCGCATCCTGCAGCGCGCCGTCCCCGAGACCGGCCCCGACGTCTGGCCGATGCTCCGCGAACAGGACAAGGTCCAGCTGCTGCGCGCCCACTACCGCACGATCATGAGCCTGTGCTGCCCCATGCCGCCCGGCAGCGCCGGAGTCCTCCTCGACCTCGTCGAGGCGGACAAGCTGGAGATCGTCGCCGGCCTGCAGAACATCACCCCCCACCCCGAGGCCGGCTTCGACGTCGTCACCGCCGAGGGACACGACTTCCGGGCGGACCGCGTCATCAGCGCGGTCAACGCCTCCGAGGGGCGCATCCCCACCAGCGCCGCGCCCCTGGTCACCTCACTGATGCGCAGCCGCGTCGCCAGCCGCCACCCGCACGGCGGCCTGCACATAGCGCGCCCGACCAGCCAGCTGACCACCAACGGCCGGCCCGACCCGCGCCTCTACGGGCTCGGCAACATCGCCGCCGGCTCGCTCTTCTTCACCTTCGGGATCCCCTCCCTGGTCGACCGCAGCCAGGACATCGTCGGCGCGATCCTGCAGCACGCCGAGACCGTCACGGCCGCGACCCAGGAGAACGAGGACGTCCTGCTCACGGTCTAGCCGCGAGCGGGGGACCACCCCGCTCCCGGCCGGGCCGCCGCCCGCACCAGCACCCGTACCGACACCGGAAGACGACCCGGAGATTCCGGAGATGAGGACCCCCGAGCATGAGCGTCACCGAGACCGACCGGCCCGCCTACCTGGCGGACACGCACACCGGCCTGCCGATCCCCAGCGAGCCGGTCTTCGCCACCCACGAGGAGACGCGCCGTCACCGCAAGCAGCGGCTCGCCGCCGCGCTGCGGCTGTTCGGCAAGTACGGCTTCGGTGAGGGCATCTCGGGCCACATCTCGGTCCGCGACCCGGAGCACGAGGACCGCTTCTGGGTGAACCCCTTCGGCGTCTCCTTCAACCTGGTCCGCGTCGCCGACCTCATCTGCGTGGACTCGGCGGGCACCGTCGTCGAGGGCAGGCACCGGGTCAACCCCAGTGCGTTCGTCATCCACTCGGCCATCCACGAGCTGGCGCCGGGCGCCACCGCGGCCGCCCACGGCCACACCGCGCACTCCCGCGCGCTGGGAGCCCTGGGCCGCCTGCTGGACCCCATCGACCAGGAGTCCGCCGCCTTCTACAACCGCCAGGTCCTCTACGAAGAGTACGAGGGCCCCTCGGTCTCGGCCGAACTCGGCCGAGACATCGCGGAGAAGCTGGGCGACAACCGCGCGATCCTCCTGCGCCACCACGGCCTGATAACCGTCGGCGGATCGCTCGACGAGGCCGTGCACTGGTTCTTCACCTACGACAGCTGCGCCCAGGTGCAGCTGCTCGCCCGGGCGGCGGGCACGCCCAAGAGCTTCACCCATGAGCAGGCCGTCGCCGCTGGGGACGGCTTCGGCAACGAGCAGCTGGGCTGGTTCAGCTTCCAGCTGCTCTGGGACGAGATCATCCGCGAGCAGCCCGACTTCCTCGAAGAGGACTAGCCCTCGCGCACGTCTCCTCGTCCGGTACCACCCCCGAAGAATCACCGAGGAAGAAGAGGCACCACCATGAACATCCTGCTTTTCGGAGCCAGCGGACACATCGGCAGCGCCATTGCCGGCGAACTGCTCTCCCGCGGCCACGCCGTCACCGGCGTGACCCGCACCGGCGAGATCGCGGGCACCAGCCACGAAGGCCTCAAGGTGATCGCCGGCGACGCCACCAACGCCGACACCGTGGCCGAACTGTCCGCGCAGGGCTACGACGCCGTGGCCTCGGCCGTCGGCCCCAAGATCGGCGTCGACGACGACCACAAGATCATCGTCGGTGCGGCCAACGCACTCATCGAGGGCCTCACCCGCAGCGGCGTACGCCGTGTCGTGGTCCTCGGCGGCGCCGGCAGCCTGGAGGTCTCCCCGGGCGTCAAGGTCATCGACAACCCGCACTTCCCGGCCATGTGGAAGCAGAACGCACTCGCCCAGAGCGAGGCGCTCGCCCTCTACCGTCAGGCCGGCTCCCTGGACTGGACGTTCATCTCCCCCGCCGCCCAGATCGAGCCCGGTGAGCGCACCGGGACCTATCGCGTCGGCGGTGAGCAGCTGCTGGTGGACGCCGAAGGCAAGAGCCAGATCAGCATCGCGGACTACGCGGTCGCCTTCGTGGACGAACTGGAGCGCGGCGACGCGATCCAGGCCCGCATCACCGTCGCCTACTGATTCCGCGTTCCCCCGGAGGGGATCAGAAACATGACTTCATCCGCCACACCGAAGAGCGCCGGCATCGTCCGGTTCGCCATCATCCTCGGTGCACTCACCGCCCTCGGCCCGCTGGCCAACGACGCCTACATGCCAGGCCTCCCGCAGATCGCGGAGGACCTGAACACGAGCGCCTCGGCAGCCCAGCTCAGCCTCACCGCCTGCCTGCTCGGCCTCGGCATCGGCCAGCTCATCGCCGGACCCGTCAGTGACGCGCTCGGCCGCCGCCGCCCGCTCATCGCCGGTCTGGCGCTGTTCGCCGTCACCGCCCTGCTGTGCGCCTTCGCCCCCAACATCTGGACGCTGGTCGGGCTGCGCGCCCTCCAGGGCCTCGGCGGCGCCACCGGCATCGTCATCGCCTCCGCGGTCGTGCGCGACCGGCACACCGGGCCCGCCGCGGCCCGGTTCTTCGCGATGCTGATGCTGATCACCGGCATCGCGCCGATCCTGGCCCCGATCCTCGGCGGCCAGCTGATGCTCGTCACCTCGTGGAAGGGCATCTTCGTCGCCCTCGCCATCATCGGCGCCCTGATGCTCATCGGCGTCGCCGGCGCCCTGCCCGAGACGCACCCCGCCGAACGGCGCGTCAGCGGCGGCCTCAAGGCCACCGGGCCGATCTTCCGGCGGCTGCTCGGCGACCGGGTGTTCGTCGGCTACAACCTGGCCTGCGGCTTCGCCTTCGCCGCGATGTTCGCGTACATCTCCGGCTCGACCTTCGTGCTCCAGTCCATCCACGGGATGTCCCCGCAGGGCTACAGCGTCGTCTTCGGCGTCAACGCCCTCGGCCTGGTCATCGCCGCGCAGGTCAGCGGTCGCATCGTGCACAGGACCGGCCCGCGCGCCCTGCTCGCCACCGGTCTGGCCGTCTCCGCGGTCGGCGGCCTCGGACTGCTCGCCGTCGTCCTCACCGACGCCGGTCTGGCCCCGCTGCTCGTCGCGCTCTTCCTGGTCGTCTCCAGCGTCGGCCTCGTCCTGCCGAACTCCTTCGCCCTGGCCCTCCAGGACCACGGCGACGTGGCCGGATCGGCCGCCGCGCTGCTGGGCCTGTCCCAGCACCTGATCGGCGCGGCCGTGGTCCCGCTCGTCGGCCTCGCCGGCGAGGACAGCGCCGTGCCGATGGGCATCGTCATCGCCGTCCTCGGCGTCGGCGGTCTGCTCTTCTTCGGCCTCACCAAGGGCCACAAGGCCGCCGGTGAGGAAGCCGAGGCCCAGCCGTCCGAGGGCCAGGCGCCTTCGGCCCGGACCGCCGAGGTCCACGAGCCGGTCTAGGCCCCTGGCGAGACAGGCTCCTGCAACGGATTGCCCACCGGGGGTCCGTACGGCCGCACCACCGTACGGACCCCCGGTACCCGGGGCCGCCATCCCGGGCGGCGACAGGCCCACACCTCTTCCCTTTTCCCACCGAAACCGATCGAGGCACAGCCACCATGACCCTCGCCACGCACGCCACGGCCGTCGACACCTGGCGGCTGCTGCCCGCCGCCCAGCAGCCGACCTACCCCGACCCCGTCGCCCTGCGCTCCGCGCTCGACGACCTCGCCTCCTACCCGCCCCTGGTCTTCGCCGGCGAGTGCGACCGGCTGCGCGACCGGCTCGCCGACGTCGCCCGCGGCGAGGCCTTCGTCCTCCAGGGCGGGGACTGCGCCGAGACCTTCGACGCCGTCAGCTCCGACCAGGTCCGCGACAAGGTGCAGACCCTGCTCCAGATGGCCGCCGTCCTCACCTACGCGAGCTCCGTGCCCGTGGTGAAGATCGGCCGGATCGCCGGGCAGTACTCCAAGCCCCGCTCCAAGCCCACCGAGATCCGTGACGGCGTCGAACTGCCCGTCTACCGCGGCGACTCCGTCAACGGCCTCGCCTTCACGCCCGAGTCCCGCACCCCGGACCCCGAGCGGCTCAAGCGGATGTACCACTCCTCCGCCGCCACCCTGAACCTCGTACGGGCCTTCACCACCGGCGGCTACGCCGACCTGCGCCAGGTCCACGAGTGGAACCGCGACTTCGTCGCCGCCTCCCCGGTCGGCGAGCGCTACGAGCGCCTCGCCGGGGACATCGACGACGCGCTCACCTTCCTCGCCGCCTGCGGCGCCGACCCGGCCGCCGTCCACTCCTCCGAGATCTTCGCCAGCCACGAGGCACTGCTCCTGGACTACGAGGCCGCGCTCACCCGCATCGACGCCCGTACCGGCCGGCCGTACGACGTCTCCGGCCACATGATCTGGATCGGCGAGCGCACCCGCCAGCTCGACGGCGCCCACATCGAGTTCGCCTCCACGGTGCAGAACCCCATCGGAGTCAAGCTCGGCCCCACGACCTCCGCCGACGAGGCCCTGCGCCTCATCGACAAGCTGGACCCGCAGCGCGAGCCCGGCCGCCTCACCTTCATCACCCGCATGGGCGCCCGCAACATCCGCGAGATCCTCCCCGAGCTCATCGGAAAGGTCACCGCCGAGGGCGCGCGCCCCGCGTGGATCTGCGACCCGATGCACGGCAACACCTTCGAGGCGCCCAGCGGCCACAAGACCCGGCACTTCGACGACGTGCTCGACGAGGTCACCGGCTTCTTCGAGGTCCACCGCGCGCTCGGCACCCACCCCGGCGGCATCCACATCGAGCTGACCGGCGACGACGTCACCGAATGCGTCGGAGGCGGCGCCGAGGTCCGGCTCACCGACCTCGGACAGCGCTACGAGTCCGCGTGCGACCCGCGCCTGAACCGCAAGCAGTCGCTCGACCTGGCCTTCCGGGTCGCCGAGCTGTACCGCAACCGCCAGGCGGCCGGCGAGCCCCGCCGCGAAGCCGTACCGGCCGCCGCCTGATCCCGCGCGACCGATCGACGTACCGTCCTGAAGCAAAGGGAGAAGCCCATGTCCGTGCGTGCCCTGCGCGGTGCCATCCAGCTGGAAGTCGACGAGCGGGGCCACCTGCTGGACGGGGTCCGAACGCTGTTCCAGGAGATGCTCGCCGCCAACGGGCTCGACCAGGAGGAGCTGGTCAGCCTGTTCTTCACGGCGACCCCCGACCTGGTCAGCGAGTTCCCGGCGGTCGCCGCCCGTGAACTGGGCGTGACCGACGTGCCGATGATGTGCGCGCAGGAACTGGACATCGCCGGGTCCCTGCCCCGGGTCGTGCGGATCCTCGCGTACGCCGAGACGGAGCTGACCAAGCGCCAGATCAAGCACGTCTACCTGGGCGGTGCGGCAGCCCTGCGCCGGGACTTGGTCACCGCCGGGGATCCCAGATGATCCGCTCCGCCGCGGTGGTGGGTACGGGCCTCATCGGAACCTCCATCGCACTGGCCCTGTCCCGCCGCGGGGTCGCCGTTCACCTCATCGACGAGAACGACTCGGCCGCCCGCACCGCCGCCTCGCTCGGCGCCGGCACCGTCGGCGCCCCGAAGAACACCGTGGACCTGGCCGTACTGGCCGTCCCGCCGGCCCAGGTCGGCACCGTGCTCGCCGCCCAGCAGAGACTGGGCCTGGCCCACTCGTACACCGACGTCGCCAGCGTCAAGACCGAGCCGGAGATCGGGGTTCTCGCCGCCGGCGCCGACCCCGTCAGCTTCATCGGCGGACACCCCATGGCCGGCCGGGAACGCTCCGGCCCGCTCGCCGCCTGCGCCACCCTCTTCGAGGGCCGCTCCTGGGTGCTGACCCCCACGGCCCACACCAGCCGCGAAGCGCTCAACATGGCGCTCATGATGGTCTCCCTGTGCGGGGCCGTGCCCGTCGTCATGGACAGCGACGTCCACGACCGGGCCGTCGCCCGCGTCTCGCACACCCCGCACGTGGTCGCCTCGCTGATGGCCGCCCGCCTCCAGCACCTCCCGGAGGACGCCTGCCGCCTCGCCGGGCAGGGGCTGCGCGACGTGACCCGGATCGCCGGGGGCGACCCCCGGCTGTGGAGCGACATCCTGGAGTCCAACGCCACCGCGGTCGCCGACGTGCTGACCGAACTCGCCGAGGACCTCCAGGTCACCGTGGCCGCCCTGCGGGGCCTCGCCACCGACGACGCCGACGAACGCGCCCAGGGCACCACGCTCCTGGCCGACCTGCTCGGCCGCGGCATCAGCGGCCGCGACCGCATCCCCGGCAAGCACGGCCACCCCGTGCCCGCCTGCGCGCCGGTCCGGGTCCTGATCGGGGACCAGCCCGGCGAACTCGCCCGGCTCCTCGCGAACGCCGCCGAACTCGGCGTCAACATCGAGGACATGACCATCGACCACTCGCCCGGCGACGAGAGCGGCCTGGTCGAGCTGATGGTCGCCCGCGGGACCGCCGTCACCGTGGCCCAGGGCCTGTTGGGCGCCGGGTGGCGGGTCCAGCGGATGGGGCCCATCGAGGCCCCGCCGGTGGCCGTCGGGGTCTGACCCGGGCCCGCGGATCCCGTACGACCCGTTCCGCCGTCCTTCCCCCTCCACGGGGACCCGGCCGCCCCACCGGCCGGGTCCGCACGCCCACCCCGCCGGCCCACCACGCCGCATGACAGAGGATCACCCTTGAGTACTTTGCGATGGCTCACCGCGGGCGAATCGCACGGCCCCGCCCTCACCGCCGTCCTCGAAGGCCTGCCCGCCGGGGTGGAGATCTCCACCAAGGCCGTCGCCGACTCCCTCGCCCGGCGCCGCCTCGGCCACGGCCGGGGCGCCCGGATGGCCTTCGAGCGGGACGAGGTGACCTTCCTCGGCGGCGTCCGCCACGGCCTCACCCAGGGCGGGCCCGTGTCGGTCCAGGTCGGCAACACCGAATGGCCCAAGTGGGAGACGGTGATGGCCGCCGACTGCGTGGACCCGGAGGAGCTGGCCGGGCGGGCGCGCAACGCCCCGCTCTCGCGCCCCCGCCCCGGCCACGCCGACCTCGCCGGGATGCAGAAGTACGGGTTCGACGACGCCCGGCCGGTACTGGAGCGGGCCAGCGCCCGCGAGACCGCCGCCCGCGTCGCCGTCGGCGAGGTCGCCCGCGCCTTCCTCCAGCAGGCGTACGGGATCACCGTCGTCAGCCACGTCGTCTCCCTCGGCGCGGCCAGTGCCCCCGAGGGAGTGGTCCCGGGACCCGGCGACACCGAACGCGTCGACGCCGACCCGGTGCGCTGCCTGGACCCGCAGGCCTCCGCCGCGATGGTCGCCGAGGTCGACCGGGCCCACGAGAACGGCGACACCCTCGGCGGAGTCGTCGAGGTCCTCGTCTACGGACTTCCGCCGGGCCTGGGCAGCTACGTCCACGGCGACCGGCGCATCGACTCCCGGCTCGCGGCCGCCCTCATGGGCATCCAGGCCATCAAGGGCGTCGAGTTCGGCGACGGCTTCGGCCTCGCCAAGGTCCCCGGCTCCCTCGCCCACGACGAGATCGAGCGGGACGAGGAGGGGGCCGTCCGCCGCCGCACCGCCCGCTCCGGCGGGGTCGAGGGCGGCATGACCACCGGCGAACCCCTGCGGGTGCGGGCCGCGATGAAGCCCATCGCCACCGTGCCGCGCGCCCTGGCCACCGTCGACGTCGCCACCGGCGAGCCGGCCGTCGCCCACCACCAGCGCTCCGACGTCTGCGCGGTGCCCGCCGCGGCCGTCGTGGCCGAGGCGATGACGGCGCTGGTCCTCGCGCACGCCGCGCTGGAGAAGTTCGGCGGGGACTCCGTCGCCGAGACCGCCCGCAACCACCGGGGCTACCTCGACCACCTGGCCGTCCGGTGAGCGCCCCGACGCTGAACACGCCGACGCTGGAGTCGCCGGGGGTGGAGTCGCCGACGCCGGAGTCGCCGGCGCTGACGGGGAGCACCCGGATCCCGGTCGGCGGTGAACGGCCCTACGAGGCCGTCGTCGGCTACGGGCTGACCGGTGAGACCGGCCGCGTCCTCGGCTCCGAACCGCTGCGGGTGGCCGTCGTGCACTCCCGCACCCTGCTGCCGACGGCCCGGCGGATCGCCCGCGAGCTCACCGACGAGGGACGCATCGTCGTCTCCCTCGAGGTGCCCGAGGGCGAAGCCGCCAAGGACATGACCGTCGTGGTGGGCCTGTGGCGGGCCCTCGCGGACGCCGGGTTCACCCGCTCCGACGCCGTCGTGGCCGTCGGCGGCGGGGCCACCACCGACCTCGCCGGGTTCGCCGCCGCCGGCTGGCTGCGCGGCGTACGGCTCGTCCTGGTACCGACCACCCTGCTCGGCATGGTCGACGCCGCCATCGGCGGGAAGACCGCCGTCAACCTGCCCCAGGGCAAGAACCTCGTCGGGGCCTTCCACCCGCCCGCCGGGGTGCTGTGCGACCTGGACCTGCTGGACACCCTGCCGCACGCCGACTACGTCAGCGGCCTCGCCGAGGTCGTCAAGGCCGGGTTCATCGCCGACCCGGAGATCCTGCGCCTGGTCGAGGAGGACCCGGCCGGCGTCGCCGTCCACACCCGGGAGCTCGTCGAGCGCGCCATCCGGGTCAAGGCCGAGGTCGTCACCGAGGACTTCCGGGAGGACGGCCGCCGCGAGCACCTCAACTACGGCCACACCCTGGGCCACGCCATCGAGCGGGTCGCCGGCTACCGGGTCCGGCACGGCCACGCGGTGGCCGCCGGCATGGTCTTCGCCGCCGAACTCGCCCGGCTCGACGGCCGGCTGTCCGCCGCGGACACCGAGCGCCACCGCGGGCTCCTCGCCGCCGTCGGCCTGCCCACCACCCACGCCGGAGCCTGGGCCCCGCTGCGCGACGCGATGGGCATCGACAAGAAGACCCGGGGCAACCGGCTGCGCTTCGTCGTGCTCGACGCCATCGCCCGCCCCGCCCTGCTCACCGCCCCGGACGAGGCCCTGCTCCGGGCCGCCTACGAGCGGATCTCCCGGTGAAGTGCGCCCCCGTCCGCTACGCCCGTGCCGGCGCGGTCCGCCGTGCCCGCGCGGTCCGCCACGGCGGATCGGTCCGCCCGGCGGGGCGGGCCGGCGGGGGCGCAGCAACGGAACGCACCGCAGGCCCCGTACGCGAAGAAGCGGTGGGGCCCGCGGGACCCGCACGCACACCCGTACCCGAATCCCCCGGATCCCCCGAACAGGAAGGCCCGTCATGACCGTCGCCACCGCCCCGCAGGGCACCGCGCCCGCCCTGCTCTGGGGGGACGCCGACCGCCGGGCCGTCGAGGTCGCCCGCGCCCTGACCGTGGACGCCGTCGAGGCGGCCGGCCACGGCCACCCCGGTACCGCCATGAGCCTCGCGCCCGCCGCGTACCTGCTCTTCCAGCGGCTGCTGCGGCACGACCCCCAGGACCCGCGCTGGGCCGGCCGCGACCGGTTCGTGCTCTCCTGCGGCCACGCCAGCCTGACCCTCTACACGCAGCTCTACCTGTCGGGCTACGGGCTCACCCTCGACGACCTCAAGGGCCTGCGCACCGAGGGAAGTCTGACCCCCGCGCACCCCGAGTACGGGCACACCCCGGGCGTGGAGACCACCACGGGTCCCCTCGGCCAGGGCCTGGCCAACGCGGTGGGCATGGCCATGGCCGCCCGCCGCGAGCGCGGCCTGTTCGACCCGCAGGCCGCTCCCGGCGAGAGCCCCTTCGACCACACCGTGTGGGCCATCGCCTCCGAGGGCGACCTGGAGGAGGGCGTCGCGCACGAGGCCAGCTCGCTCGCCGGACACCAGCGCCTCGGCAACCTCGTGGTCCTCTACGACGAGAACCGCATCTCCATCGAGGACGACCGGCAGATCGCCCACTCCGAGGACACCCTCGCCCGCTACCGGGCGTACGGCTGGCACGTCCAGGAGGTCGACTGGACCGCCGGAGGCGAGTACCGGGAGGACGTCGAAGCCCTGCACCGGGCGCTCGTCACCGCCCGCGAGACCACCGACCGGCCCTCCCTCGTATCGCTGCGCACGATCATCGGCTGGCCCGCGCCGAAGAAGCGCAACACCGGCGGCATCCACGGATCCGCCCTCGGCGCCGAGGAAGCGGCCGCCGCCAAGGCCGCGATGGGTCTCGACCCCTCGCTCTCCTTCCAGGTCCCCGCCGAGGTCCTGGCCCACGCCCGCAAGGTCGCGGACCGCGGGGCCGAAGCCCACCGCCAGTGGGACAAGACCCTCGCCGACTGGCGCGCCCTCGACCCGGAGCGCGCCGCGCTCTTCGACCGGCTCTCCGAGCGCCGGCTGCCCGAGGGCTGGCAGGACAGCCTGCCGGTGTTCCCCGGCGGCGGCCAGATCGCCACCCGCAAGGCGTCCGGTGAGGTGCTGAACGCGCTGGCCTCCGTCCTGCCCGAGCTGTGGGGCGGGTCGGCGGACCTGGCGGAGTCGAACCTCACGACGATGAAGGGGGAGCCCTCCTTCGTCCCCGAGGAGCTGTCGACCGAGGCGTACTCGGGGCACCGGTACGGGCGGACCCTGCACTTCGGCATCCGCGAGCACGCCATGGGCGCCATCCTCAACGGGATCGCCCTGCACGGCGGGACCCGGCCCTACGGCGGGACCTTCCTGGTCTTCTCGGACTACATGCGCCCGGCCGTGCGCCTCGCGGCCATGATGAAGCTGCCCGTCACCTACGTCTGGACCCACGACTCCATCGGGCTCGGCGAGGACGGCCCCACCCACCAGCCGATCGAGCACCTCTGGTCGCTGCGCGCCATCCCCGGCCTGGACGTGGTCCGGCCCGCCGACGCCAACGAGACCGTCGTCGCCTGGCGCACCATCCTGGAGAACGACGACCGCCCGGCGGGCCTGTGCCTGTCCCGGCAGAACCTGCCCGTGCTGGAGCGCACCGAGGAGAGCGGGCTGTCCCCCGCCGAGGGCGCCGCGCGCGGCGGGTACGTCCTGGCCGAGGCCGAGGGCGGGCGCCCCGAAGCCATCCTCATCGCCACCGGCAGCGAGGTGCCCATCGCGCTCGACGCCCGCCGCATCCTGCAGGAGGAGGGCCTCGCCACCCGCGTCGTGTCCATGCCCTGCCTGGAGTGGTTCCAGGCCCAGGAGGAGGCCTACCGCGAGGAGGTGCTCCCCGCCGAGGTGGCCGCCCGGGTCTCCGTCGAGGCGGGCTCCAGCCTCGGCTGGTACGCCCTGGTCGGTGCGGCCGGCACCTCGCTGGGCATCGACTCCTTCGGCGCCTCCGCCCCGTACCAGTCCCTGTACGAACTCCACGGCCTGACGGCGCCGAAGGTCGCCGCGGCCGCCCGTGCGAGCGTCGAGCGCGCGCAGCGGGGCCGGCAGGGGTCCCAGCAGTGGTCCCAGCAGAGCTCACAGAGAAAGGCCGCCGCCAGATGAGCGCCGCCACCACCGTGCTGGAGGCCCGGATCCCCGGGTCCAAGAGCATCACCAACCGGGCGCTGCTCCTCGCGGCCGCCGCCCCCGGCCGCAGCCGCCTCGGCGCGCCCCTGGTCAGCGACGACACCCTCGCCTTCCGGGCCGCGCTGACGGACCTGGGCACCGGGGTGCGCGACATCGGCGACAGCGGATACGGCTACGGGGACGGCTCCGGGTACGGCGACGGCTCGGGCGAGGTCTGGGAGGTCACCGGGCGCGGCGCCGGACCGGCCGGACCCGGCCGGGTGTGGTGCGCCGACGCCGGCACCGCGGCGCGCTTCCTGCCGCCCTTCGCGGCCACCGGGCGCGGGGAGATCGCCTTCGACGGCTCCGACCAGTTGCGGGCACGCCCGCTGCGGCCGCTGCTGGAGGCGCTCGGCGGGCTCGGGGCGAAGGTGCGCGGTACCGGCCTGCCCTTCACCCTGACCGCGCGGGGGCTGGCCGGCGGCCGCATCGAGCTGGACTCCGGGCTCAGCAGCCAGTACCTCTCCGGGCTGCTGATGGCCGCGCCGCTGATGGACGGACCGCTGACGGTGGACGTGCCGCGGCTGGTCAGCCGTCCCTACGTGGACATGACCCTGTCCCTGATGCGGCACTTCGGCGCCCGGGTCGAGGAGGAGGGCAGCGCGATCACGGTCCACCCGGGCGGCTACCGGCCCACCGACCTCGACATCGAGCCGGACGCCTCGACCGCCTCGTACTTCTTCGCGGCGGCGGCCGTCACCGGCCGCACCGTACGGGTCCGGGCCCTGGGCGAGGGCAGCCTGCAAGGCGACACCGCGTTCGTGGAGGTGCTGCGGCGCGCCGGGGCACGGGTCACCAGGGGCACGGACTGGACCCAGGTCACGGGCACCGGCGCGCTGCGCGGCGGATTCAGCGTCGACATGGGCGACATCTCCGACACCTTCATGACGATGGCCGCCATCGCCCCGCTCGCGGACGCCCCGGTCACCATCACCGACATCGCGCACGCCCGGCTGAAGGAGTCCGACCGCATCGCCGCCGTCGCGGGGAACCTCCGGGCGCTGGGCATCCGGGTCGAGGAGGGTCCGGACCGCATCACCGTGCACCCGGGCACCCCTGCCCCGGCGACGGTCGACTGCCACCGGGACCACCGCATCGCGATGTCCTTCTCGGTACTGGGCCTGCGCGCTCCCGGCATCACCCTCGACGACCCGGCCTGCGTCGCGAAGACCTTCCCGGGCTTCCACGAGGAACTGCGCCGGCTGTTCGGCTGAACGGAGGCCGGAAGGCGGCCGCGCGCTCCGGTCGAGGTGGTCACCGAACACACCTCGCCGACCACCGGGCGGGCAGAGACGGCCTAACGGGGATCGCCGGCCGGGGGCGTTTCCGGTTTCGTGTGCAGGATCTCGCGGGCCTGCTCCGCGGCGCGGGCGATGCTCTCGGAGACGAAGTCGAGGAAGCGGGCGATGTTCTCCATGCGGGTGCCGGCCGGGGTGCCGGGGCCGAGGACGCCGACGCCCTGCCGCGCGGTGTCCACTATCCGGGCCGTGGAGCGGGCGCTGGCCATCATCGACTGGTACCAGATGTCGTCGTCGACGACGTAGCGCTCGCGGCGGCCTTCGTCGCGCTCCCGGCGCACCAGGCCCTGCTCCTCCAGGAACGTGATCGATTTGGAGACGGACGCGGGGCTGACCTGGAGGTGCCGGACCAGTCCGGCCGCGGTGAGGCTGCCCGAGTCGGTGAGGGTCAGGCAGGCCATCACCCGGGCCGTCATCCTGGGCATCCCGGACGCCATCATGACGGTGGTGAACACCTCCTCGTAGGCCTGCACGGCCCCGGCGTCGCGTCCGTGGGCCTGTGGGGGTGCCTCCGGTCCGCGGGGCACGGCCTTGCTGCGCCGGTGGGCGCGGGCCTCGGTGGCGCGGTGGGCCAGGTCGGCGCGGTACGCGCCGGGGCCGCCGTTGCGCATGACCTCGCGCGTGATGGTCGATGTCGGACGGTCCAGGCGTCTGGCGATCTCCGCGTAGGCGAGGCCGTCTGCCACTCCCAGCGCGATCTGCTGGCGTTCCTGCTGGGTGAGCCTGCCTCCCGGCATCGCGGTCTCCTTCGTGGTTCGTCGTGGCTCCAGTATAGCGTTCACCTTCAGTCCATTGCAACGCTTGGACGTGCTGTCGTTGCATTTTGTTTCAGGCATTCGCAACGATGTCAACGCTCTCACCTGCATGAATAAGGTTTCATCGCAACGAACTTCTTGCAGCGACTTGGAAAGCAACGTAGCTTTTCCTTCATCGGAAACAACAAGTCGCAGGAGAACATCATGCAGAAGTTCGACACCCCCGCCCCGATCGCCACCGTCCTGGACATCCCCGCCGGCCGGGTCCGCTTCATCGCCGCCGACCGCGCGGACACCGCGATCGAGGTCCGGCCCGCGGACGCTTCCAAGGGCCGCGACGTGAAGGCGGCGGAGCAGACGAAGGTCGCTTACACCGACGGCGTGCTGCGCATCGAGGCCTCGGCCGGGAACCAGTACCTGGGCGCCTCCGGCGCCGTCGAGGTGACCGTCCAGCTGCCGGCCGGCTCCCGCATCGAGGCCAAGATGGCGAGCGCCGAGTTCCGGGGGGTCGGACGCCTCGGCGACGTCACCTTCGAGGGCGCGCAGGCCACGGTCAAGATCGACGAAGCCGCGAGCGCCCACCTGACCCTCGCCGCCGGCGACATCACGGTCGGCCGCCTGTCCGGCCCCGCACGGATCACCACCCAGAAGGGCGACCTGCGCATCACCGAGGCCCTGCGCGGCACGGTCGAACTGCGCACCGAGTACGGGCAGATCGAGGTCGGCGTCGCCCGCGGGGTCCGCGCCACCCTCGACGCCGGCACCGGCCACGGCCGGATCCACAACGCCCTCGACAACAGCGACGGTGCCGCCGTCGGCCTCAGCATCCACGCGACCACCGCCTACGGCGACATCGCCGCCCGCAGCCTGTAAAGGACCCCTCCCATGACGAACCTGGCCATCACCGCGAACGGGCTGCGCAAGTCCTACGGGGACAAGGTCGTGCTCGACGGCATCGACCTGGCCGTCCCCGAAGGCACGGTCTTCTCCCTGCTCGGCCCGAACGGCGCCGGCAAGACCACCGCCGTCAAGATCCTCTCCACCCTCGTCTCCCCGGATCCCGCCTCCGGCGAGATCCGGGTCGGTGGCCACGACCTGGCCACCGACCCGCGGGCGGCCCGTGCCGCGATCGGGGTCACCGGGCAGTTCTCGGCGGTCGACGGGCTGATCACCGGCGAGGAGAACCTGCTCCTCATGGCGGACCTGCATCACCTGTCCAAGGGGGAGGGGCGGCGGGTGGCCGCCGAACTCCTCGAGCGGTTCGACCTGGTGGAGGCGGCGAAGAAGCCCGCCTCGACCTACTCCGGGGGGATGAAACGGCGGCTGGACATCGCCATGACGCTGGTCGGGGATCCGCGGATCATCTTCCTCGACGAGCCGACCACGGGGCTCGATCCCCGGTCCCGGCACACCATGTGGCAGATCATCCGCGGGCTCGTCGCGGGCGGAGTGACCGTCTTCCTCACCACCCAGTACCTGGAGGAGGCCGATCAGCTCGCCGACCGGATCGCGGTGCTGAACGGCGGCAAGATCGCGGCCGAGGGTACGGCCGAGGAGCTGAAGCGGCTGATCCCCGGAGGCCACGTACGCCTGCGGTTCTCCGACCCGGCCGTCTACCGGTCCGCCGCCACCGAGCTGCACGAGGCCGCCCGGGACGAGGAATCCCTCACCCTGCGGATCCCCGGCGACGGCAGCCAGCGCGCGCTGCGCGACCTGCTCGACCGGCTGGGCTCGGCCGGCGTGGAGGCGGACGAACTGTCCGTGCACACCCCCGACCTCGACGACGTGTTCTTCGCCCTGACCGGCACCGACCCGCGCCCCGGCCGGTCCGACCTGAACGACCTGAACGACCTGAACGACCTGAACGACCTGAACGACCACCAGAACCAGGAGACCGACCGATGAGCACCCTCGCCCTCGCCGTCCGCGACTCGTCCACGATGCTGCGCCGCAACCTCCTGCACGCCCGGCGCTACCCGTCCCTGACGCTGAACCTGCTCCTCACACCGATCATGCTGCTCCTGCTCTTCGTCTACATCTTCGGCGACGTGATGAGCTCCGGCCTGGGCGAAGGCGGCGGGGACCGCTCCGCCTACCTCGCCTACCTCGTGCCGGGCCTGCTGCTGATGACCATCGGCAGCACCACGATCGGCACCGCGGTGTCGGTCTCCACCGACATGAGCGAGGGCATCATCGCCCGCTTCCGCACGATGGCGATCCACCGCGGGTCGGTGCTCATCGGGCACGTCGTCGGCAGCGTGATCCAGTCGATCGCGAGCGTGGTCCTGGTCGGGGCCGTCGCGGTGGCCATCGGCTTCCGGTCCACGGACGCGACGGCCCTGGAATGGCTGGCGGCGTTCGGGCTCCTCGTCCTGTTCGCCCTGGCGCTCACCTGGATCGCCGTCGGCATGGGCCTCGTCAGCCCGAACGCCGAGGCGGCGAGCAACAACGCGATGCCGCTGATCCTGCTGCCGCTCCTGTCCAGCGCCTTCGTCCCGGTGGAGGGCATGCCGGGCTGGTTCCGTCCCATCGCCGAGTACCAGCCCTTCACCCCGGCCATCGAGACCCTGCGCGGGCTGCTGCTCGGCACCGAGATCGGCAACAACGGGTGGATCGCGGTCGCCTGGTGCCTGGGCCTCGCGGTGCTCGGCTACTTCTGGGCGGCGGCGAAGTTCAACAGTGACCCGAAGTAGCGGCCGGGGCGCCGAGAGCCCCCCGCGCCCCGCCCGCAGGCGGCGTACCCCGACGACAGGTCGGAGTGCGCCGCCTCGTTCGTGTAGGTGCGGGTTACGCGCCGCGGACGGCCCGGAGTTCTCGGTGCTGCCTCTTGGGGGGCGCGGTTTCGTAGCGGGGGGCCGACGGTTCGCCGAGCGTGCCGTTCGCGATGCTGCGGGCTGCTTCCCGTACCGCGGCCGCGAGGGCTTCGACGGACTCGTAGCCCGCGATGTAGGGATGCAGGATGTAGGTGCGGTAGCTGTGCTCCGGTCGCAGGACGAGGTGCCGGTCGACGAGCGCGGCCATGGCGGTCGAAGCGGCGTTCTTGCCGAGACCCACACGAGCCGCGAGCTCCTGCTGGGACACCCGGACCTCGCCACCCGGCTCCTGAAGGTCGATCAGCGCGCTCAGAAGGTCCTGGGCACCGCGTGAGAGCCCCAGCCTGTGGAGCATTCCGTGCCCGAAGGTCGCCTGGATCAGCATGCCGTCTCCTCCTGGTCCCGGCCGAGTTCCAACTGTGTGCTTCGTGGGGCGGGCGGCGCGTTGAGCAGGGGAAACGCGTTCTCCGGGGTCCCTTGGCGCAGCTTAGCCAGGATCTCCTGCTGACGGTCTCCGTTGCCCATGAAGCCGATCAGGGGATTCACGAAGAGGACACCGGGACGGACCTTCTGGATCATGTGCCACTCCTCCAGGCGCCTGACGGCCCGGCTCACGTTGGCCCGCTCGACTCCGAGTCGTTCGGCGATCAGCTTGTGCGTCGCCTTGACCCAGCCCTCCTTCTGCTTGCCGATGCACCAGACCAGGACGGCGGACTGGATGGGCGACATGCCGTGCTGGGCGATGAGGACGGCGAGGACGTCGCTGAGGAACTCGTTGCTGACGGCGCTGAAGCCGGCCGTTCCGTACATCTCGTGCGGGGCCCTCTGGGTGACCCGGACGGCGACGTCGACCCGCTGGACCGGCCGGCCCCGTACAGGGGTTTCTCCGATGAGGTCCGCGAACTTCTCGGTCAGGGTCTCCCTGAACTCCTCGCCGGAGGCGGAGACGGGCACGAGGGGAGGCTGCGAGCCGGAGGCTCGGCGGCTGGGTCGGGGGCGCGCCATGTGCGTGGGTTCCGTCCTGACGTACGGGGAAGTCGTCACGCAGCCTAGCGGTTTGTCCCAGCCCACCGGGACAAAATCTCCCAGGGTTGGCTGCGCCCTGCGCTGCGCTCCGGTGCTCGCTTCTTCGCTTCGGTCGGCCAACCGGTGGCTGGCCGAGTGGGGTTGCGCAGGAAGCAAGCAGCACAGTGGCTGATGCCGTCTGTGGTGCGGAGTAGCACCCGTACGCCGGATGCGGGGTGCGGGCCGCACTGGGCGCACCTTCTGTGGCTGGGCCCGATACGGGCCTAGGCTGGTCAGTGTCGAGCTGCACAACGAAGGGGCAAGGCCGTGTCTTCCGATGCTCCCCCCGACCCGTACGACAACCCCGTCGCGTTCGGGCAACGCGTCCAGATCTACCGCAACCGCCGAGGCATGACCCGCGAGCAACTGGCCGGCCTCCTCGGCCACCACGCCTCGTGGGTGAAGAAGGTCGAAACCGGCAGCATAGGAATGCCGCGCCTGCCGGAGATCCTCCGCATCGCCGAAGTGCTCCGCGTCCGCCGCCTGAACGACCTCGTGGGCGATGTCGGCGCCGAACCGCACACAGACCTGTTCCTCGGGCCCGGTCACGATCGTCTCCCCGCAGTCCGTGCTGCACTCTCCGCATACCCGGCGCCCGGCACCCGTGAGGCCCCCACGAAGGCATATCTGCGGGCCGCGCTGGATGCCGCATGGGCCGCCCGCCACGGGGCGCCCAACCACCGCGAGATCATCGGCCGGTTGCTGCCGGGACTGCTCCGTGACGCGCAGCTCGGAGTCCGCCAGGCCGATACCGCGAGCGATCGCCGCGCGGCCCTCGCCCTCCAGGCCGAGACGTTCTTCCTCGCCCAGTTCTTCGTCGCCTACCAGCCGGACCCCTCCTTGTTGTGGCGGGTGGCCGAGCGTGGCATGGTCGCCGCGCAGGAGTCCGAAGACCTGCACGTGATCGGAGTGGCAGCGTGGCTGGCTGCCCAGGCTCATAGGGACTCCGGGCCGGGGCACTACGACGAGGCGGACGAACTCGTCATGCAAGCACTGCGACTGCTGGAGCCCGGGCTACCCGACGCCCCGCTCGACGTGCAGGCGATCACGGGGGCTCTCCGTGCCGAGGCTGGAATCACCGCTGCGAAACGCCGTGACACCGGTACCGCGTGGGGGTGGTGGGACCGGGCAGGTGGTGTCTCCCGGCAGCTGCCCGCGGACTACTTCCACCGGGTGACGTCCTTCGGCAGAGCTGTGATGGGGGCGCACGGCGTCACCGTCGCGGTCGAACTCCGAGCCGGCAGAGAGTCCGTACGGCAGGCCAACCAGGCTGAGACCGACGCGATCCCGTCCCGGCCGCGCCGGGCTCGGCACCGCATCGAGCAGGCTCGCGCCTACTACCTCGATGGGCAGCGCGAGACTGCTCTGGCCGCGTTGGAGCAGGCGCACGCGGCCGCTCCTGAGACGATCCGCTACAACGGGTACGCCCGCTCGATCGTCTTGGAAGAGACCGCGTCGCGGGTGCCGGAGCGCCGACAACGGGCCAGTCGACTGGCCGTCGACATCGGCATGCTGGCCGCGTAGGGAGAGGGGCCCAAATCGGGCCCCTTTTCCAGTTGCCTCGCCGTCACCCTGATTCCACCACCCGCTGACGACGGTAGGGAGCATCAGGATGAACCCCAGCAGGACACCGACGGTTGAGGAACTTACGGCGCGAGCTCTGGCTCCCTATGCGGAGCGCCCCGACGCCGAGAATGTGGCCCGACTGGTCGATGATCTGATCACGGCGGGGTGCCAACTTCATACCGAGGTGTGCCGGATTCCGGCGGCCCAGCGGACCGAACGTGCGGGAGCCGCGCTGAGCGAGTGGTCGTACTTCATCGACGTGGGTCCATCGACCCGCGGTGACCACGCGAACTGGAACCATGCCAGGGCCTTGGCCCGCATCCTGCGGAACCTCGCGGAAGCCGTCGGGGACCGGGAGCCGGTACGAGGTGATGAGGCGACCGGATGAGGTGTGAGGCCGGTGGTGTCAGTGGTCCCAGTCGGCCGCGGTCTTCAGGAGGCGGTCGTTCGCGTCCGGGGAGCCGATCGTGATGCGGACGCCCTCGTCGCCGAAGGGGCGGACCATGAGGCCGGCCGCCTCGCAGGCGTCCGCGAAGTAGGAGGTGCGGGCGCCGAGGCGAAGCCAGACGAAGTTGGCGTGGCTTTCGGGGACTTCGTAGCCCTCCGCGCGCAGGCCCGCGCTGACGCGCTCGCGTTCCGCCACCAGGTCGGCCACGCGGGCGCGGAGTTCCTCGGTGGCGCGGAGGGAGGCCAGGGCGGCGGCCTGGGCGGGGCCGCTGACGCCGAGGGGGACGGAGCAGGCGCGCAGGGCGGCCGTCACGTGCGGGTGGGCCACCGCGTAGCCGACGCGGAGCGCGGCCAGGCCGTAGGCCTTGGAGAAGGTGCGCAGGACGGCGACGTTGGGGCGGTCGCGGTAGAGGTCGATGCCGTCCGGGATGTCCTCGGCGTCGACGAACTCGCGGTAGGCCTCGTCGATGACGACCAGGATGTGCGGGGGCACGCGGTCCAGGAAGCGCTCCAGTTCGGCGCGGCGGACGGCGGTGCCGGTGGGGTTGTTCGGGTTGCAGACGAAGATCAGGCGGGTGCGGTCGGTGACCGCGTCGGCCAGGGCGTCCAGGTCGTGGGTCTCGTCGCGCAGCGGGACCTGGACGGAGGTCGCGCCGGCGGCCCAGGCCAGCAGCGGGTACGCCTCGAACGAGCGCCAGGCGAAGACCACCTCGTCGCCCGGGCCCGCGGCGGCGGCGACCAGGTGCTGGGTGATGCCGACCGAGCCGGTGCCCAGTACCAGGTGGCCGGCGGGTACGCCGAGGCGCCCGGAGAGCTCCGCGACCAGCTCGGCCGCGGTGGGGTCGGGGTAGCGGTTGAGGCGGCCCAGCCAGGTTCCGACCGCCTCCATCACCGACGGGAGCGGCGGGTACGGGTTCTCGTTCGAGGAGAGCTTGTCGACGAACTCGTCGCGGGCCGCGCGGCCCGGCACGTAGGCGGGGACCGTCGAGACGTCGGCGCGCAGCCGGGGCAGGACCGGACCGGGCGTGGCGGGCGTGGTGGGCATGGGGCTCAATCCTTAGGGGCAGTGTGCCGGACGGGGCGTACGACACCGTCCGGCCGTACCGACGGGGGAGACGGCACGGCCGGACGGTGACCAGGGGGCTGGGGCGAGGGGACGGCGCGGGGCTGAGGGGGGATCAGCCGCGGGCCGCTGCCGGCGGGTTGTAGGGCGAGGGACCGCCGAACGCCCAGCGCAGCCGGGTCGCCCCGTCGATCTGCACCACGCGTTCGATGTCGAACTCGCACATCCGCAGGGCCCCGGGCACGTCCGCCCGGTCGCCCTCGGCCCAGTTGATCCGCGCCTTGCCCGTCAGCTGCAGGGTGTGGCCGGACTCCCAGTCCAGGAAGAGCAGTCCGCAGTTCTCGTTGAGCTGCAGATTGCCCAGGGTCATGTAGAAGGAATTGCCGAAGTAGTCGGGCCATACGAGCCTGCGCGGTCCGGCCACCGTGACGAAGCCGGCGTCGCCGCCCCGGTGCGAGGAGTCCGCACCGTAGCCGTCGGCCTGGCTGGCGATGAAGAAGGTGTCCGCCCCGCGGATCCACTTCTCCTGCTCGGGCGTCAGCGCGTCGCCGTCCCGGGTCTCCCGGGTCGCCGACGCGGGTCCGTCCGCGACCGGGACCCGCACCTGGAGGTACTTGGGGCAGTTGCCCAGGACCTGTTCGGTGCGGATGTGCAGCGCATCGCCTTCGCGCCGCGCCACGCCGTTGATCCGGATCCGGGTCGTCGTGTGCGGTTCGAGGGCGAGCAATCCGATGTCGGCCGTCTCCGTGAAGGCCTCCGCGAGCGGATCGCCCGGTACGGGCAGGGAGGACAGCGTGATCGTGCGCCGGCTCGTGGGGAGGGCGAAGCCGGGGTCGCCCGTGACCAGCGAGGACCACATGGCGCCCGTGGAGTCGGCGCCGCCCAGGAAGAGCATGCGCTGGCGCATCAGGTACTGGTCGAAGCCGGGCTGGATCACGTCGTCGAACATCGGCGAGCCCCAGCCGGGACCGCCTTCGCCGGCCTGCTTCTGGACGGCTTGTTCACCCTCGTGATGGGGGGTCTTGATCACGGGAATCGGGAACCTCCGGTCGGGACGGGCGCCGTGGCCGACGGGATCGCCGTCGGCGGGCGCCCGTCTACGGGGCGCCGGTCAGCGGGCGCCGATCAGCAGGGCGGTGTCCACGACACGGTTGGAGAAGCCCCACTCGTTGTCGTACCAGCCGACGATCTTGACCTGGCGGCCGTCGCCGATCACCTTGGTCAGGCCCGAGTCGAAGATGCACGACGCGGGGTCGGTGACGATGTCGCTGGAGACGATGGGCTCGTCGGTGTAGGTGAGGATGCCCGCGAGGGCGCCCGCGGCGGCCTTCGCGAAGATCTCGTTGACCTCCTCGACCGTCGTCGCGCGGCCGACCCGGACGGTGAGGTCGGTGGCCGAGCCGGTGGGGATCGGCACGCGCAGCGCGTACCCGTCGAGCTTGCCCTTGAGCTGCGGCAGGACCAGGCCGATCGCCTTCGCGGCGCCGGTGGTGGTCGGCACGGTGTTCGTCGCCGCCGAGCGGGCGCGGCGCAGATCGCTGTGCGGGCCGTCCTGGAGGTTCTGGTCCGCGGTGTAGGCGTGGACCGTGGTCATCAGGCCGTGCTCGATGCCGAGCGCGTCGTCGAGGACCTTGGCCAGCGGGGCCAGGCAGTTGGTCGTGCACGAGGCGTTGGAGACGATGTCGTGCACGGCCGGGTCGTAGAGCTCGTCGTTGATGCCGAAGGCGATCGTCAGGTCCTCGTTCTTCGAGGGCGCGCTGATGATGACCTTGCGGGCACCGGCCTCCAGGTGGGCGCGGGCCTTGTGCGCGTCGGTGAAGACGCCGGTGGACTCGATGACCACGTCCACCTCCAGCTCGCCCCACGGAAGCTTCGCGGGGTCGCGCTCGGCGGTCACGCGTATGGTGCGCCCGTCGATGACCAGGTTGCCCTCGACGGCCTTCACCTCGTGCCCGAGCCGGCCGAGCGTGCTGTCGTACTTGAGCAGGTGGGCCAGCGTCGCGGCGTCGGTGAGGTCGTTGACGGCGACCACCTCCAGGCCGGTGCCCCGCTGAAGGGCGGCGCGGAAGAAGCTGCGGCCGATGCGGCCGAATCCGTTGATGCCGACCTTGATCGTCACGTGATACCCCTCGTTCGGAAACTACATCCATGACCGCACGTGAAGCCGCGTCGTCCGGCCAGTCCTCGTCCTCAACTGTACCGGCCGACTTGTGGGACGGCTTGCGTAAATGCGCCTGTTCATGGCGGGTTTACGCATGAAAGCCGAGGTGAGGCCTTGTGTATCGAAACTTCTGATGGCGTACGAGTACCTGCATGCAGGTATGTTTTTATGGGCGTGCCTGTCACGATGACACGACGCTTCCCGGAGCGAGGAGAACGATGGACATGCTGCCCCTTCGCGGGCCGAGCGCATTCGTGCCGGACCGCAGTCCACCGCTCGCCGCGCCCGCCCCGCCCGCCATGGGTACGACGGCGCGGGTGATCCGAGCACACGGCGAGTCCGTGTACGGGACCACCGTCCGCCGCGAGTTCGGAGACGTCACCATCTCCCTCGTCACGGGGGAGGCCCACGAGGCCGTACGTCCCGGCCGCCACATCCGCCCCGACCCGTCCGAGTCCCTGAGGGTGTTCCGGGCACTGGCCGGCGAGATCCACGTCCACCAGGACGGCCGCCGGGGCCAGGCGAGCGGCCCGCAGATCATCTGCTGCGACACCAGCCGCCCGTACCGCCTCATCCTGCCCAGGCCCTTCCACCTGGTCGAGGTCCAGCTGCCGCACCGTCACCTCGGCATGTCGGCCGCAGACACCGCGAAGCTCACCGCCACCGGCTGGTGCGGACGGATGGGCGCCGGAGCCCTGCTCTCCCAGCTCCTCGCCGGACTCCACGACCACGGCACCGAGATCCACTCCGCCGTCGACCGGGTCGGCGCCACCGTGGCGGGCCTGACCGCGGCCGTCCTCGCCGACCGGCTGCGCCACGTGGCCGCCGAGGACGAGGTGGCCCGGCACGACCTCATGCTCAACATCCAGGGGTTCATCCGCGCCCGGCTCTCCGACCCCGACCTCACCCCGCAGGCGGTCGCCGAGCACCACAACATCTCGCTGCGCTACCTCCAGCGGATCTTCCAGGAGCACGGCACCAGCCCCGCCCGGTGGATCCGGGACGAACGCCTCGCCCGCTGCCGGTCGGAGCTGCGCGATCCGCGGCTCGAGCACCTGCCCGTCGGGGTGATCGGCGAACGGTCCGGCCTCTACCAGGCCTCGCACTTCAGCCGGCTCTTCCGCGACCGGTACGGCCTCACTCCGCGCGGCTACCGCACGATGCGCGAGGCCGTGCCCACGTAGGCGACGCGGGCGACGCCGGCCGCGGGGGATGGCGCCGATGAGCACCGCCGACCGACGAGCACAGACGCGTACAGCCGACTACAGCCGACCGACGAGCACTGACATCCGAGGAGGATGACGGATTTGACCGGCACGAGCTTCGAATTCCCCGGTGAGTACTACGAGATCATGCGGAAGGACTTCCGCAACCTCGACGCCGAGACGGAGTTCCTCGCGTCCTTGCTCCCCGACGCGGGCACCGTACTCGACCTGGGCTGCGGCACCGGTTCCAACCTGCGCGCCCTGCGCGAGCGCGGCCACCGCGGCACCGGCGTCGACCAGAGCGCGGCCTTCCTGGAGTACGCCCGGGCCGCCGGCGACGAGGACATCTCCTACGTGGAGGCCCGCGCCGAGGAGTACCGCACCGACGAGCGGTACGACCTCGTGTACAGCCTCTTCATGACGCTGAACTACCTGGACCGCGGCGGGCTCCCGGCCGTCCTGCGCTCCGTCCGCGAACTGCTGAACCCCGGCGGCCAGGTCGTCCTGGAGTTCGGGCACCTGCTGAACTTCGTCGACTCCTTCCAGCCCAACAGCGTCGGCCACCACCGCCGCGACGGGGTCCTCATCACCCGCCTCGCCCGCCAGTTCATCAACGCGCACGCCGCGAACTGGCGCAACGAGGAGACCCTGCTGGTCCGCACCGCGGACGGCACGGTCGCGATGTACGACAACTTCTTCGACCAGGCCGTCCTGACCGGGCCCGAGGTCCGCGAACTGCTGGCCGCGGCGGGACTGACCATCACGGCCGAGTACGGCGGGTTCCGCAAGGAGCCCGCGCCCTTCCACGGCCGGGGCCCGCTCGTCATCGTGGCCACCGCGACCCCTGCCGACACCGCGTCCGACACCGCGTCCGACACCGCTCAGCAAGAGGAGAACCAGGCATGACCGGCACCGGCATATCGCTGCTCGACGGCGGGCCCGCCCCCGAAACCGGCGTCGCGCACCTCGGCGCCGCCCTCGTCCGCGCCGTCGCCGAGAGCGAGGCCGACGGACGCGGCGTGACGTACATTCGCGCCGACGGCACCGAGGTCCACCAGAGCTACGCCGAGCTCCTCGACGGCGCCTCCCGCGTCCTGGGCGGCCTGCGCGCCTCCGGCGCGGCGGTCGGCGAGAAGATCATCCTGCAGTCCGCCGACGACGCGGACCTCCTCGCCGGCTTCTGGGCCTGCATCCTCGGCGGCTTCCTGCCGCTGCCCGTCAGCGCCGACGCGGTCCACGGCCCCGGCCTGCTGGAGCGCGTCTGGGCCGGCTACGGCCGCCCCCGCGTCCTGACCGGCACCGGCCAGGAGCTCGCGCCCGCCGTCACCGCCGACGCCGGCTGGACCGCCGCCCACCTGGGCGACGTGGCGAGCCTGCGCGCCGCCCACGAGCCGGACCTCGCCCGGCACGAGCCGGACGCCGTGGACCCGGCCGTCCTGCTGCTCACCTCCGGCAGCACCGGCGTGCCCAAGGCCGTCAGCCTGACGCACCGCAACATCCTCACGCGCAGCGCGGCCACCTCCCGCGTGAACAAGCTCGACGCGAACACCCGCACCTTCAACTGGATGCCGCTGGACCACATCGGCGGCCTCGTGATGTTCCACGCGCGCGACGTCTTCCTCGGCGCCGCCCAGGTCCACGCCAAGATCCAGTGGGTGCTGGAAGACCCGCTGCGCTGGCTCGACGCCGTCTCCGCCCACCGGGCCGACACCACCTGGGCGCCCAACTTCGCCTTCGTGCTCGTCAACGACCAGGCCGACCGCTTCGAGGGCCGCGGCTGGGACCTGAGCCCGCTGCGCTACATCATGAACGGCGGCGAAGCCGTCCGCTCCGGCGTCGTCCGCCGCTTCCTGGACCTGCTGGCCCCCTACGGGCTGCCCGCCACCGCCATGTTCCCCGGCTGGGGCATGTCCGAGACCACCGCCGGCGTGGCCGACTGCCAGTTCACCGAGGCCGCCGCGGGCGACGACCGCTACGTGCCCGTCGGCCGCCCGCAGCCCGGCACCCGCATCCGGGTCGTCGACGAGCACGGCGCCCTCGTGCCGTGGGGGGTCACCGGCCGCCTCCAGGTCACCGGGTCGACCATCACCTCCGGGTACTACGACAACCCCGTGCAGAACCGGCAGTCCTTCACGGACGACGGCTGGTTCAAGACCGGCGACCTGGCGTACGTCGAGAACGGCATCCTCACCGTCACCGGCCGCACCGACGACGTCATCCAGCTCGGCGAGATCGCCTACCACGGCCACGAGATCGAGGCCGCCGTCGAGGAACTCGACTTCATCGAGCCCTCGTACACCGTCGCCTCCCTGGTCACGGCCGAGCCCGGCGGTGCCGAGGAGCTCGCGGTCTTCTTCAGCCCGCGCGCCGGCAGCATCACCGGCGAACAGGGCGAGCGGATCCGCGAGCGGGTCCGCGAGCGGCTGGGCGTCGACGTACCGCACCTGCTGCCCGTCGACCGGTCCGAGATCCCCAAGACCGGCATCGGCAAGCTCCGCCGCGCGCAGCTCCGCAAGAGCTTCGAGGACAGCCTGGCCACCGTCCCGGCCGGCACCGCGGCCTGACCGTGCGGGTGGTGGCGGGGGGGGGGGGGGGGCCCCCCCCCCCCGCCCCCCCCCCCCCCCCCCCCCCCCCCCCCCCCCCACGTCTCCACCCCCTACGCACGAGGAGCGCCCATGGCGCAGCAGGAGCGAGCCGAGCGGACGCGCAGGGCTCTGATCAACGGCGCCGCCAAGGCCATCGACCTCTACGGCTACGAGGGGGCCTCGCTCGCCGTCATCTGCACCGCCGCAGGAGTGACCAAGGGCGCCTTGATGTACCACTTCCCCGCCAAGGACGACCTGATCAGAGCGGTGCGCACCGAAGCGCGGCAGGCGGTCGTCAGCGCCCTGAGCGCGGTGCCGCACCGCGGGATCCGGCCCTTGCAGGCCGCCGTCGACATGACGCACGCCGTCGCCGGGCGGCTCGGGCACGACCCCGTCGTACGGGCGGGCGCCCGGCTGACCCGGGAGTTCGTGCACTACCCCGACGGCAGCGTCTCCTGGACCGATGCGGTCCGCGAGGAACTGGCCGACGCGCTGGCCGGAGCGGCCGATCCCTGGGGGACGGCCGCGCAACTCGTGTACTCCCTGATCGGGATGGACGTGTGCCTGCGCGCGGAGGAGCACCGCCCGGGCCGCTCCTGCGGGCCGCTGCGCGGGAACCTGACCCGGCTGTGGCAGCTGATCCTGCCGGGGATCCTCGCGGCGCCGCAGGCCGTGGAGCTGTACCGGGCCGAGGGCTCGTCGCCGTACTGCGCCTTCGCGGCCGGTCCCGCGCCGGTCCCCGCACCCGCGTACCTCGGGCCGCGGGGATGAGCGCGGACCGGGTTGGGGCGGGGGTGGGGGCGAGTGTGCCCGATCCGCGTCCGCTCACCGGTGAGCCGCTCAGCCTGGACCTCCTCAACACCCTCTGGCACGACCGGTACGGCCGCTACGACCTGCTGGACTCCACCGCCGGCCTCGCGTGCTGGCTGGCCGGGTCCCGGGTGGCCGCCGCGTACGCCGGCGGCGAGCTGCGTGCCGACCGGGCCACCCTGACCGCGGCCCGGGCCGCGCGCACCGCACTGGCCGGTGTGGCCGGGCGGCCCGATGCGGGGCCGGGGGCGCTCGACGCCTTCAACCGGCTGCTCGACGCGGGGCGGATCCGGCGGCTGCTCACGGCCGCCGGGCCCGTCGAGCGGCTGGAGGCGCCCGACTCGGGGCGGCTGTTCGGGTACCTCGTGGCGGCGGATTACCTGCGGTTGCTCAGCACTGCGGGGGACCGGCTGCGGAGTTGTGCCGATCCGACGTGCGGGTCGTGGTTCCACGACGTCAGCCGGAACGGGACTCGGCGGTGGTGCACGAGCACGGGGTGCGGGAACCGGGCGAAGGCGGCGCGGCACTATGCGCGGCGGACGGCGTCTGCGTCCTGAGGCCCGTCGGGTGCGGCGCCGTTGCCGGGGACTCTGTCCCCGGGCCCCTGCGCCTCAAGCGCCGGCGGGGCTGGGGTGTTGTCGGGGCTTGGTGGCTGCGGCGGGTGGGGCGGTGCCGGGGGCGGGGTG